>WAPD01000063.1 GCA_015520875.1 Microcaldota archaeon | reverse complement strand
GGGGAGGACTCTCTATAAAGTTAAGGAAGGTAACTTCGCTTAATCTTTAAAAACCTTCTTTTCAATATAAAGAGTAGCCGAGGTAGCTCAGGAGGCTAGAGCGCCAGACTCATAAGATAGGAAGAATCCGGTGTCTGGCCTGGGGGATCTGGAGGTCGGGGGTTCAAGTCCCCCCCTCGGCACATTTTAAAAATGTTCTTTTCATAGATTATCATGCTAAAGATAGAGCAAGCACTAAAGCTGCCTGAAGGAACTGAAGTTTCTGTAAGAGGGTGGGTCTACAGGATAAGGAAACTAGGAGAGAACAAGGTTTTTGTTGTTATTAGGGATGTGACAGGGATTGTTCAAGCAGTTGTTTCAAAAGAGGATGTCCCATTACATGTGTGGAACAATGCCCAGGCCTTGCACTATGAAAGCTCTCTAACATTAAAAGGAATATTAAAAGATGATGAAAGGGCACCTGGCGGAAAGGAAATAAAAGTCCAAGAGTTATCCCCAATCTCCATAGGAGAACCTTTCCCTATTCATAAGGACCAAAGCGAAGAGTTCCTTTTAGATAACAGGCATCTGTGGGTAAGAAGCAGAAAAATGACCAATATCTTCAAAGCAAGACATCATTTGATAAATTACCTAACAGAATATTTGCATTCTCAAGGTTTCTATAGGTTTGACCCTCCTATAATAACAACGGCAGGGGCAGAGGGAGGAGCAGACATGTTTGAACTGGATTATTTTGGGCAAAAGGCTTATTTAACCCAAAGCTCCCAGATGTATGGAGAAGCTGGAATCTTTTCCCTTGAAAGGGTTTATACATTGGCACCTTCTTTTAGGGCAGAGAAATCAAGGACAAGAAGACACTTAGCAGAGTATTGGCACTTGGAACCAGAAGCTGCTTTTGTGGATTGGGAGGAAAACATGAGAATACAGGAAGAGATGGTAAGCTATGCTATAGAGCAATTCCTACAAAACCATAAAGATTTAGTGGAATTCTTCAACATTGGAGACTTGCATAAGGAAGTAAAACCTCCATTCCCTCGCTTAACATACTATGAAGCTGTTGATTTAGTAAATAAGTTAGGGGGAAAAATGGAATACGGAGAGGATTTTGGAGCTGATGAAGAAGCCTTGATTTCAAACCAATATAAAAAACCTGTTTTCATCACCAAATATCCAAAGAAGATAAAGGCATTTTACATGCAAGAGGACCCTAATGACCCAGAGCTTGTTCTAAATAATGATATGATAGCCCCATATGGACATGGAGAGATAATAGGAGGAAGTGAGAGGATTTGGGAGTTAGAAAAATTAAGGGAAAGGATAAAAGAGGCTGGATTAAGGGAAGAAGACTATAAATGGTACTTGGATTTAAGGAGGTTTGGTTCGGTGCCCCATTCAGGTTTTGGTTTAGGAATAGAGCGTTTCATAAAATATGTGTTAAATCTTGACCATATAAGAGACGCTGTGCCATTCCCAAGGACGGTTAATAGAGTATACCCTTAAGGTTTAAATACTATTAGCAACTACATTTATAGTGCGCATGAAAAACCATCATATATGTCCGACATTCTGCGATTACAAGTCTATATTTAATTATAATAATTTGAGGAAGTGGTTGTTGTATTTTCTTAAATTCTTTCTTTTGTTTTTCGTGTTGGTTTTTTCCTCCCTGAAAAATTCTCCTAAATTCTTGATGTTAAAGGTGATGAAAGATGTCTGAAGATTATATATATGGTTCAGCTAAGGATTTGAAGGTAGGCAGGTACGTCATTATAGACAACATACCTTGTAAAGTAGTAAGCATAGATACATCCAAGCCAGGAAAACACGGTTCTGCAAAGATGAGAATAACAGCAATAGGATTGTTCGGCGGGGAAAAAAAGGTTTTACTAACGCCTAGCGACGCTGATGTCATGATTCCTATTATAAAAAAGAGAACTGCCCAAGTTCTCTCAATGGAAGGGGACTATGCCCAGGTAATGGATAAAGATACATATGAAACCTTTGATGTATATGTTCCTGAAGAATTTAGAGATAAGGTGGAGGAAGGAAAGGAAGTTGAGGTTTTAGAAGCTATGGGTCAAAGAGCCCTCATTAGAGTATTTAAATAATATTCAAGGTGGTTAATATGATTAAGGAGGTTGAAATAGTATCTAAGAAGGATAATTTTGTGCTTGCAAGAGCAGAATATTTGATAAAGGTGAAATATGAGGGAGCAACACCTCCATTAACAGAACTAAGGCAAAAGATAATAGAAACACTGGGAGTATCTCCTGAATTGATGGTAATAAGGAAGACAGAGCAAAACTTTGGCAAGAGAGAGGTAAAAGCATGGGTATATGTATATGATAACCAAGATGTTCTAAAACGTTTGGAGCCTATTTATATTTTGAAGAGAAATAAGTTAGCAAGCGCGTAATTTCTTCTTCCCCTATATGACGGGGTCTTAAATCCTCCATTTCAGGAGGCACGTTTTTTAATATGTTTTTTAGCTTTTTGTTCTTTTGCGAAAATATTTTCCTAACTAAATCATCAAATTCTTTATTCGGAGAGCGTTTTTTCCTTATCTTTAAAATAATGGAATCCACCTTTGGAACAGGAGAAAAATCCCGTTTGCTCACGATTTTCAAAGGTTCCACATCAAAATAATATTGCGAGGTTATGGATAATCTTCCATAGTTGCTATCTCCGGGTTTTGCAACCATTTTCTCCCCAAATTCCTTTTGGAACATTAGAATAGCTTCTTCAAAGTCCCATTCCAACAGTTTAAACAAGATTTTTGAAGAAATATAATAGGGAACATTTCCGACAATGCAATCTACCTTGAAAGGTTCTATTTTTAGGAAATCATCGCAAATAACTTGGTCAGCTATTTCCTTTAATCTCTCGCAAAATCTTTTATCCAGTTCCACAACAATAACATAAAAACCTTTTTGCTTTAACTTCCTTGTTAATCTTCCGTCTCCGCCACCTATCTCTAGAACTGTTTTTCCCCTGCATTTGGATGCTATATAAGAAAGGATTTTGGGATTTTTTAGGAAGACTTGTCCTAGTTTATGGGGCATAATCCTTTAACCATCCTAAAACGATATAGGGAGCTTTTTTCAATTGCTCTATATCTTTGGAGCCTGTTAGGAACATCACGCCTTTCAATTGCCAGATTATCGTGTCCATTAATTGAGGTAATTTTCCTTGGGTTTGGGCTTCTAAGAAGGGTTTTGCCATCCCAAAGGCCTCAGCACCTAACATAAGAGCTTTAGCCCCATCTATTCCAGAGCGTATTCCACCGCTTGCCCATACTTTAATGTAAGGTTTGGATTGGATAATGGCTAAAGCTGTGGGTAGTCCCCAATTTTCGAAACCGGTGGGCATATCTGGATACCTTAGGTATTCTATTTTTGTCCAGCTTGTCCCACCAGCTCCTGCAACATCCACATATTTTACCTTTGTGCTAGATAATCTTTTTGCCACTGTTCCAGAGATGCCAGAGCCCACTTCCTTTACAACAACATTTACCTCTTCTGAAAGTTCTGCTATTTTTTCCAAAACACCTTCCCAGTTCAAATCCCCTTCTTTTTGTATTAATTCTTGGGCAGGGTTTAAATGTACTGCAATGGCATCTGCTTCTAATTCATTAAATGCATCCAGTATTTGATTTAAAGGATATTGTAATAATTGGGCTCCTCCGATGTTAGCAATCAAGAAAACATCATAATCTTTAACATAATATGTTTCCTTTAATTCGGGCTTTTCTATCATTGCCCTTATGCTACCGATTCCCAATGGAATATTATACTGGGACGCTAAGGAGGCTAAGTCCCTGTTTATAACTTGAGCGCCTTTAAAACCACCTGTCATTCCAGAGATATATATTGGGTAATTAAAGGTTTTTCCAAATAGTTTTATTTTAGTATCGATAGAATCATAGTTTATTTCAGGTAGGGCATTGTGTATAGGTAAAATTAAGTCCAAACCTGTTCCTATATCAAATTGGGACTCGGGTAAAAGGGATTTCATGATATGAGCTCGCTTTCTATCCTCTATCATCAGTTTATTTACAAAGGAAGGGCTTATAAATAGTTGGTGTAATGTTATAATGTGCGACTTTTAAGGGACAGCCTAATAAACATCGGAGACATGTTTTTAAGAATACTAGTAGGAGGAGCCCTTTATTTAGTTCTATTAACCCATTATTTTCCCCCATCTGAGTTAGCCGCTTATTATCTGTTTGTTTCATTGTTTAATATATTGGCATTGGTTGTTAGCGCCCCTTTAACCTCTAGGTTTGATGAATCTTTGGACGATAAGGAAAAAAGGGTCCATGTGCTCCTGGCTATAGCCTTGCTTTCTTTGCTAGAAGGGCTATTTATAGCTTGGTACATGAGAAGAGATCCCATCATAATAACACTTTTTACTGTTATAATAAATATTGTAAATAATTTGAACGTTTTGAAATTTTATAATATAGATAAGGATAGGGTATGGGCTTCATCAATTCCATATGTGGCAAAGGTTGGGTTTACCTGGATTGTGACTATGTTTTTTGAGAGAACTTTCGAAAATATTTTATGGGCAAGCCTTATCCCTTATATTTTTGTAATATGGTGGTTTAGAAAAGAGTTAATAGCTCCCTTTAATTGGAACTTATTAATTGAGATATTTAAAACATTGCCTAAGACAATATCTTTAGACCATAGAGGGGGATCTTTATTCTGGATTAGGAGCATTTCCATTGTTAGAAACTATTTAGATAATGTGATATTTAACAGGCCAGGGGTTTCGGATGTGGAAAAAACAAGATATAACACAGCTGCCTATGTTTATAAATTATTCTCGGAGAGTTCGGGAAGCATGATCTCTGTTAATTTCTTGAGATATGAAAAAGAGGGAGTTCTAACAATAAGGAAAATAGCCTTTGGCCTCGGGGTTTCATTTTTATTGATGGTGGCGTTTGCCTTTGGTGTTATTTTGTTTGATTATTATTTCCCATGGGTTTTGAAATATGATATAATAAAATATTTGATAGTTTTGGGAATAGGATATGTATTATGGGCTCCTAGCGTTATTATGAGAGATACATTATTTGCATTGAACAAAAATAAAGATATAATTATTTCAGAAATTGTATCCTTGGTTGTGTTTTTGGTATTGGCATGGGGCAAGGAACCATTGGAAGTTGCATATGCTTTAACAGTTTCATTAATTATAGCATTTTTGGTTTATGGTTGGTTTTTCTGGAATGCTATTAAAGATAGGATAAAAGGGAGAGATTTAAAAACACTTTTGCTTAGATAAAGAAGGAGCCGGGGTGGCGGAACGGCAACGCGCTAGCCTGGAGAGCTAGTGCCCGAAAGGGCTTGGGGGTTCGAATCCCTCCCCCGGCGCTTTTCCAGAAAGAGGTCCAAGAAACACCCATACCTGGGAAATTTTTCCAATATTTTTAAGATGTAAAGGGGTGCTTGTGTTATTCTTTTAAAGACCTCAATTCTCCTATGTTGTTAAAGTTTAACCATAAGTGGCGTTTTTGTTAAATAGGCTTTTCTACTCTCTTCTAGGATAGGAGGTTTCAAGGAAGGGGAATTTTGGCTTTATTAGGGTTTCCCTGGGCCACACCCTTGGCTTAAGCAGAACAAAGTTCCAAAGCTCTGGATGTTGAGAAAATATCTCCAAATGTTTTAACTCGGATTGCTCAATTAATTGAGACACATCTCTTAGATAATTAACATAAAGATTTATTCTTTCTTTATCCAATTCTTTTGAGAATATGTCTTCCCAGCCCATTGTTTCCTCTATCATCTTTAAGGGATTTTCATCTAGTTCCAGGATTTGATAAAAAGCTTTTAACAATTCTGGATTAGTGAAGGCAAGATGCATCCTTATTGAACTATGTTCCCTATCAATAAAGCTATACACGCAATCAAAATATGGGAACTGTAAAGGTAAACCATTTCCTATCACAGATGATGGAGTTCCCATAAGAATCCTCCATTGATTGCGAAATTCTTCTAGCTCATCTGAAAACCTCTGGGCAGCAGCCCCTACAAACTCCCAATATTCTTCTCTATCGAACAATCCAACCAAGCGCCTAAGATCAAGCCTTCCTTTCAAAGGAGAAAACTCTACCACATGAGTATATTCGTGGATTAATTCCTTGAGTATCTCCAAAGGATGTTCCCGCCTATTGTTTAGGAATAAAATATGGAATAGTGGCACATAATGGGAAAGAGAATCATCCATTACAACCAGGTTCTTTATAGTTTCATTATGGACACTGGCACTAAATAAACTATGGACAATATCTACAAAAGCAAGCTTTGAAAGGAAATGGGGATCTTGGTATTGGGGCCAAAAAGGGATTTTCCTTTTCTTCCCTTTTTCCACATAATGCTCAAATGCTTTGGGATTTACCCTTAGAACTCTTTTAGCTATTTCCAAAGCTTCTTGAGTATCCATAATTAAATATTATGTAATACTACTATTTTAAACACATTTGCCCACAATATAGCAT
>WAPD01000062.1 GCA_015520875.1 Microcaldota archaeon | reverse complement strand
GATATATGACGCAGATTTAAGAAATAAATTAAAGGCCCTTCTATTAGGACAAAGAATTTCTTCAACATTAAAAGAAGAGAGGCCTCCCGAGAACCTATGGAACGAGGTAGAGAAAAGCGTTGATTCTGAAGATGTTCCTAGGCCAAAACCTACCAAAGAAGTAGAAGTTGTAGAAAAACCCAAAGTTACCCGAAGGAGGATCCGGGAAAAAAGAGAAACTCCAAAGGAGGAAATCCCTCAAGAAACCAATACCAAATACCGTGACCTATTAAACGAGGTATTATCAATGGGTGAAGCCCAGGTGTTGATGCATGTAATAAAAGAGAACAAGGAGCTTTTCCTGGAATATAGCAAAGGGAAGGTTGAAAAAGATAAAGTGTTAAAAGAAGGTCGCTTAATAATATTAAAGGCCAAAGGTGTGCCTGAAGAAATAGCAAGAAAGCTATTGGGTGAATAAAATGATGGAAGAACTTAAGAAAAAATTGGAGATGGCCGAATGGGACATAAGTCCTGAAGAATATGTTTCTAATGCTAAGAAAGAAGCTGTGGTAATGGCATTCTTTACAACATTGCTTGTTGCTCTATTTTTATATTATGGAAGCAATTTGCCTTTGATACAGCAGGCTATTGTTGATTTGTTGATTCTATTGATTTCATGGTATGTATGGTATCTGGTTGCTTTGAAAAAAGTAGATGCTTATTTAACTAAAATAAAAAATGATATTGAATATGAGCTTGGATTCCTATTAAAGCATTTGGTGATCTCTTTAAAGGCAGGAATGCCATTGTATGATGCTTTGGTAAATGTTTCAAAAGGATATGGTAGAGCAAGCCAAGAAATAGCCAAAGTTGTAGAAAGGACAACACTTGGAGAACCTTTAACTGTGGCATTAAAAGACAGGGCTGAAAAAACACCTTCCTTAAACATGAGAAGGGTTTTATTGCAGATTTCCAATGCTGTTGTTTCAGGAGCAGATATTGCCAAAATATTAGAAGATTTGGAAAAGCAGATAACAAAGGAAAAAGTCAACGAATACAAAAGATATGGATATAGCTTGAATCCTTTGATAATGCTCTATATGATTGCCGGTATTGTATTTCCAACATTGGCAATTGCATTTTTAATTATAATATTAACGTTTACAGGTAAAGGCTCTCAATTCGGGCCTGTACATCTTGGATTAATGCTTGTGTTAGTGGCTTTAATACAATTAATATTTGCTGAATACGTAATAAGAACAAGGCCAAGGTATAGTTTATTTGAATAGGTGAAATCAATGGGACTATTGTATATATTGGGAAAGCACTTGCCTGAAAAAGTGCAAAGAGAGTGGGAACTTAGAGTAAGGGCAGCCGGTAGCAATTGGGATGGTGTAGATGTGGCAGGAGGGTTAGTCCTCTGGGCCATTATTTCATTGATAATTGCTTTTGCCCTTGCATACACAGACATTTTAGGAGTGTTTAAAGCATTAAACATTGAAAACCAAATTGTAAGACTATTTACAGGTACTGTTGTATATTTTGCTGTGTTGTTTTTTGCAGGATATGCCTTTGTATTAGGAATTTTGGAATATAAGGCAGATAGGAGAAAGCAATTAATCGAAAGATATTTACCCGATTTGTTGATTTTAATCGCTTCTAACTTAAGAAGTGGTATGCCTTTGGACCAAGCAATATGGGCTGCTGCAAGACCCGAATTTGGTATTGTATCAGAGGCTATAAAACAAAGAATAAAAGAAGCTTTTGGTGGAAAGCCTATTGAAGAAGCATTAAACGATTTAGCAGAAGACTTTAATACCTCATTAATCTTTAAGAGAACAATAAGGATGATCACAGAAGCCATTAAAACAGGATCTGAATTGAGCACTGTTTTAGAGAGGACAGCTGATGAGATTAGGGACATTCAACAGTATAAAGAAGAAATGAAAACAAACATCATGGTATATAAGATGTTTATATTCTTTGCCACCGCTTTAGGAATGCCTTTCCTCTATGCTGTTTCAATGAAGATAATTGAGGTACTTTATAGTGCATTTAAACAAGTTGAGGGCATCACCTTACCAGAACAGTTGCTGGGAGGGGGCTTAACATTTTCAATCCCTAGAATATCGGAGGAAGCATTCTTTTATTTCTCATTGTTGTCAATATTTATAACAGCATTGTTTAGTGCTAGGATAATAGCTGCTGGAGAGAGCTCTAAAAGCGCTTATTTCAGATATTTAATAGGATTATGGTTAGTAGCATTTGCAGTATTTTTCATTTCAAATGCACTTTTAGACATATTATTTAAACAATTGCTATGAAAGTAATATTAAAGGTGGAACTATGAAAGGACAAGCCGGAATAGAGTACCTGGCAATATACGGAGTTGCTTTATTGATTATTGTTGTTGTAATTGCCGTGTTATTAAATATGTTCGGTGCCTTTGGACAGAACACTATTTGTGTAGGGGAACCTAAAACATTCCAATGTGCCGATAATGTGTTCCAGGTCTCCAACATGGATAGCGACCCTGGAGCTGAAATAGGTGTTAAATTATATAATGGAAATTTGAGAGGTATTAAAGTTATCAGGGCAACCTGTTATGTAGGGAAGGAAAAACCATCTTCTGTACCCTATACAACTGTTAATCAAAATATACCTGCAGGAGATACAACAGAGATCACAGGTGTAAATTGTTATGATAGAGATGGACAACCTTTGCAATATGAACAAGGAAAAACATTTGATGGAACAATGGAAATTAAATACAAATATGACAATGATTTAACAACAGCAGGAGAAAGAACCGCCAGATTGTACATAACAACGAGGATGGACTAAAATGGCAAAGATAAAGAAAAAACCTTTACAGTTATCTACGTCTGCTGGTTTTCTTTCTTTTTCTGTTGAAGAGGAACTAGCAGGGCTAAAGATAGGCCCAAAAGAGGCCATTATTTTTATGATAGGGATTGCACTGCTAATACAATTTATTGGAGCTCTGTTGGGTTAAATTCTTCTAATTTTATTGTTTTTTCTTTGGATTCTTTTAAGTTCCTTAAAGTTAAGGTTTTTGCTTCCTTGTCCCTTGGTCCCACTATAATAACCCAATTATAAAATTTGGAAGCATATTCTAATTGTTTCTTCAAAGAGCGTTCTTGGAGGTTTAGTTGTGTTTGGATACCAGAGTTTCTTAATATATTGGCAATTTCCTTTGCATAGTTATACTCTTTAACCCAGGCCACAAACACTCCTTTTCTTTCCCCATTCCAAGGATAGATGTCATAAATTCTATCAACACCGTAGCTTATTCCCACATTATAATCGCTTCCGAACATTCCATCATATCTCCCTCCACCACCTATGCTCACATGGGCTTTAGTTGTTTTTATTTCAAAAAGCTCGCCTGTGTAATAATCAAGGCCTCTTACCAAAAATGGGTTGAATTGGCCAGGTAGTGAAACAAGATCTTGATAAGCTTTTTCTGAATAGCTTTTAACATCTTCTAAAGTCATTTGTTCCAGTTCATCAACAATTGTTTCATTTATTCCTTTTTTGGAGAGTTCCTTCTTTACCCACTCTTTTCCAAACCTATCCATTTTATCCAGTGTTCTGAAGAAAAATCCTTTATCCTCAATATCTTTGGCAAGCTCTTCTAAGAATGCTTTGTGATTGATTGTTATTGTTATAGGTAAATTTAATTCTTGGAACACCTTATAGGTCATTTCCAATAACTCTTGGGAAGCATAGATTTCCTTTACACCGATAATATCTGCGTCTGCTTGTGTGAATTCTCTATAACGCATCTTTTGGGGTTCTTCGTTTCTCCATACTTTGCCAATAGCGTATCTTTTGAAAGGTTTTGGAAGTTCCAGATGGTCTGAAACAAACCTCATCAATGGAACTGTGTGATCAAACCTTAATCCAAGATCATCAAAATAGAATATTTGTTCTTTTATTTCTTCTCCGCCTTTTTTCGTTAATGTTGATAAATATTCAAATGCGGGTGTTTCCAAAGGCTGGTATCCATATAAAACAAAATATTTCTTTATTATTTCTATAATGTGGTATTTTTTTCTATAGGCATCTAGGGAAAAATCTCTAAAGCCAGCAGGTATCATTTTCCATATGTTTGATAACAAGCTTCAGGGTTCTCTGTGTATTTACATGCATCTGTGTTTTTCGTCTTTGTTATATATGCATCAAAGCACACTGTTTGGTTCTTTGCAAACTTACATAAAAATGGATATCCTTCATTTATCGCAATGTTCCTTAGTTCCATATCAGATTTAGGCAAATTCATTAAATAAGAAATTCCTAATTTAACATAGGATACAGGCATGTTTGTCCCATTTAACACTGGTGGAAGTTTGTTAAATGAAGGTTTGGAATAAAGCAACATTGATTTGACAACTGTTCCATTGTTAAGATAAACTGTTTTTTCCACTCTTTTTATATAATTAGAAGGATAGAATTCATATATCAGGATTATCTTTCCAACTCTGTTAATAGCAGAAATAGAGATTCCCAGTTGTTGAAGTTGTTGATAAGAGGCTTTGGAATAATTATAGGTAAGTTCAAATGTTGTGTTGTTTAATGTTTTTACCTTTAAACCTGGAAGAGAGAGTAAAGCATTTAAAAAAGCCTTTTCCCTATTTATTTTCATAGGTGTCCAGAATAAAGATTTGGAAGAAATTCTATAAGAGGCATTATCATTTTCACAAGCATACATATCAAACATTTGATAGCACGTTTCATTAGGGTATGCCCAAATGCTATAATAGGTGTGATTGGATAGAATCAATCGATCTTTATAGATTGAAATAGACTTGTTGGTTTTTGTTTTATTATCAATTATTGTTAGGGTTTGCCAAGAAG
>WAPD01000061.1 GCA_015520875.1 Microcaldota archaeon | reverse complement strand
TGCTTTTTTGTTGCTCATAACTCCCTTAGGAGTTGTTAACACTAAAATACCTTCTAAATAAGATGGCAGATATTGCTTTTCATAATCGATTATTTCAAGGTATTTGACAGGGAACCTTGGATAGATAGCCTTGATTTCCTTAATTTTTCCCTTTAACTTAACTTTAATAGCTTCATGACCATTTAGATCAAATGTTTCAAAATCCTCAATATAGCCTTCTTCTTTAAGCACATTTAATACATTTTTTATTAAATTCGAAGATTTCTTTAGCACAACCTCTCTTTTACCAACCCTCTCGGAGAGCTTTAATTGATTTAACACTTCGGCCAATAGATATCTACTTGCCATTATCCCACCTCAGTGATACTTGAAAAAGCCGATTTCCTCAGCTCTCTCCCTGAAACATCTTCTACAGATGTATAGCTCGTATTTCCTAATTAATCCTCTTGTAGTTCCACAGATGCGGCACTTTCGCTTTCCTTTACCGCGGGCAGTATCCAACGCTTTTGATTTAGTCTTTTCATCCATATCAAACCACCTCTACGCCAAAGGTTTCTTTAACGAATTCCATTGCTTCCTCTGGCTTTATTTTATGGGACTTACCCACTTTAGCAGGAGCTCTTTTTCTTTTCTTAACCCTATAACCAGGTCTTTCCAATGTCACAACAACATCAAAACCAAACATACCTATCTCAGGATTATATTTAACGCCTGGGAAATCAATGTATTCTTTGATACCTATTGCAAAGTTACCTGCAGTATCAAAGCTCTTCTTTGGAATTTTATTCTTAACAGACTTAAATGCCCTCTTCAATATCTCAATAGCATCTTTACCTCTTAAAGTTACCTTAACTCCGATAGGCAAACCTTTTCTAATCTTAAATGTAGGATTTCTTACCTTTGCTTCTGTTAAGGTTGCCTGCTTTCCTGTAATTGTTTCCAATAGCTTTTTAGCATTATCAAGTCTTTCTCCTGGTTGGCCTACACCAATGTTTAATGTAACCTTTTCTATTCTAATTTTCCTCATAGGATTCATGCTTCATCACCCAAAAAGAACAAATATTTATAATCTGTGGAAAATTCTCCTTCTGGAGTTTCTAGCTTTGCTATCTTTCTACCTCCGATTTCCTCCACTGCTACTAATTTTCCTTTTTTACCCCTGTGCTTACCTGTTATAATGACACAGGTGCTATCAAGCTTTTGAGGAATGACCTTAACAATTTTCTTTTCTTTAAGGTCAAAAACAACGCTATCTCCAACCCTAATAGCGTTATCTTCTGTTAGATAAGTTCTTCCATCATGGAATGTTAATTGAAGCTTTCCGCCTTTAACCTTTGTTTTATTGATGACTTTTAATAATTTCTTAGAACCTTCTTCCACAGGCACCAATTGAAATCCATCCTTTGCTAGTTCCATTTTATATAGTTTATCTCCTTCTATTTCCACAAAATCTTGGAAACCCACAGGGAATTTATAGGATTTAATAGTTCTTCCATCTATTTTTACCTTCCCCTCATTTAAGATATATTTAATTTCCCTTATATTGTGTCCTATTCCAAGGTAATCTCTTAGAACAACTGCCAAAGGTAGGCTGTGTTCAATAGGATGAGGTCCTGGAGAAGGTTTCACCAAATAAGTTCTTTCTTTTCTCAATACTCTAACATGAGCAGGTGCGCTTAAACGTTTCATATGTCTTTTAGGTCCTCTTTGTGCCATTCATATCACCTTTTTACAACCATCACATTGGATGCATGAACAGGAATATAAACATCCTTACCTTGGGAATTCTTTCTTTGAACTCCCTCTATAGCCAATGTTCCTTCTTTTCTATTTACTTCTACAACCTTGCCTTCCTTGCCCTTGAATTCTCCTCTCATTACTCTAACAGTATCTCCTGATTTTACAACAACTCTTGTGCCGAGCTCTTCTCTAGCTTCTTTAACAACCTTTGCCTTTACTAATTCCTTTCTTCTATGCACAGGCATTTCATATAATTTTTTTCTTGAGCTTCTTCTTGTTCCCATTATACCACACCCTGAGCTATACCAGCTACCTTAGGAAATCTCTCAGCAGCCTCCCTTGCTACAACTCCCTTTACTTCTGTTCCCACAGGAATTCCTTCCTCATTAATAACTACAGCAGCATTATCCTCAAATGAAACCCTATATCCAGAAAACCTTCTGTATTCTTTTCTTTGCCTGGTTATTACAGCCTTTACCACTGTTCCAACCATCTTTGGGTCTCCTTTTTTCACAGAGCAAATGACCACATCTCCAACTCCTGCCTTAGGATACCTTCCTCTAACTCCCTTATACCTTTGAACTCCGATTATCATCAATATCTTGGCACCGCTATTATCATCGCACTTCAAATAGGTTCCAGTGGTTAATGTTCTAACAATATGGGCTTTTACGCTCTTCATTGTTCTTCACCCCTCTTAACAACCTTTGTTACAACCCATGCCTTTGTCTTGCTTATTTTCCTTGTTTGTTGTGCCACCACAACATCTCCTACCTTTAGAGAAATTCCATCTGGAACATGGGCATGTATCTTTGACCTTTTCCTCATGTACCTCTTATATTTGGGAATGTGTACAATAAATGTCCTTTCTATTGTTACTGTGTTTTTTGCCTTTGTGCTCACCACTGTTCCTCTAACAGATGTACCTCTAGGTAGCAGCTTCTCCTCTTTTATGCGTTCTTGAAGCTTTTGATTTAATTCTTCTAAAGATGACATAGCTATCAGTTAAGTTTATTGGGGATATGTTTAAATAGTTATTTGTCAGGAGCCTATACAGTGTTATTGGAAATCTTAAAAAGAATTGGAATAGATGGAGCCAGATATGTTGAGGAAAATATAGACCCACAATTCCAAGCAATTTCCTATTATTTAAACAAAAAACCAAAAAACCCCTTAGGAACAATTGTTGCCAATGCCTTGGTTTCATATCAATTATCGGGGAAAGGAGAAGATTATTGGTGGGAATTTGCCCGTTTTTCAGGAGATATTAAAGAATTCCTTTTACAATCCAAATACAACACAAGGCTAAGAAACGTGAAAATGAAAAGATTGGAACGATTTTTGCCCTACCTTGATAAAATAGATTTAAGTCTTTACAAAAACATGAGAACCCTAAAGGAATTTTTAGAAAGAATAATGGGTTCCAAAGGAAAAACAATAAACTTTGCTGTGAAAATGTATGGCTATGGGGCCAGAATTTTGGCAAAAACATTTATCCCATATCCTTTTGAAATAGATATTCCCTTGGATTCCAGGATATTGAAATTATCTCAAAGGCTTAAAATAAATCCTAAAACCTTTTGGCGAGAACTATCCCAAAAAACCCAAATACCTCCATTACACTTAGATTCTATATTTTGGCCTTTATTATCCCAAAATCCTAAAATAATTGAGAAATATAAAAAG
>WAPD01000060.1 GCA_015520875.1 Microcaldota archaeon | reverse complement strand
TAGATGCTGTGCTATCATTTCCTGATATCACAAAATACCCAATACCTCCTCCAAAAGGAGGGATGAACTTTAAATTGGAAAGGGTAATATCATCTATAGTTAAATTTAATTTACCTCCTCTACCTGTTAACCATTCTAATGATATATCTCCCAAATTTCCGTTTGATACATTTATATCTTTTATTGTGTAATTTCCCGTTCCACTTCCCGAGATAATACCTCCTATTGAAGAATTGTCAACATATGCATCTTCAAAAGTACCGTTCATGTTTGTAAAAGCCTGTAGGTTAAATAATACCCCTCTAGCATTAACATCCTTAACAGTTATGTTTTTTACAATAAAGATTATCGGAGAAATGGGCATGTAATTCATTATATAAATCAGATCCCCTCTAACAGATATATTATCAATATCTACATTTTTTAGTTCCAGGTCTATAATATTCTCTAATCCTATTAAATATTGGTTTTGTATTGTTATGTTTTTTATCGTTAAATCATAAATGGTTGCATTCTTTGTTGCCACTCTTAAGAGTTTTCCTGTGTTATATGTAGTGTCTAAAATAGAAAGATTTTCTATGCTTACATTGGTGTTAATACCATGTACATAAACGGGTGTTGGTCCGCGGGTTCTTCTAGCAGTAATGTTCTTTATTTTCACATTTTTTATACTTAAAAAATCACCCATATATGGGTAAAAATAAACTGCCATGTGTGTTGAATATCCATTTGAGATATTTTCTATTAATACATCTTTGATATGTCCTCTATCACTCAAATTCACCATGAAATATACTTGAAAGTAACTTCTGTTATCTTTTACATTCGTTATATTAAGGTTTGATATCGTGTTGTTACTACCTAACATGATGAAAATTGTTTTTGTCATTTCCCCAAGGGTTGTTATATTATCTATTCTAATGTTTGACATGTTGCCTTGACTTGCATTCAAGAAGACACCCGCTTCCAAATAGGAAAACTTACAATTTTTCACTGTAATATTAGAATGCCCTCCACTATAAATAGCTAAATAGGAACTATCTCTTGGCACTCCTATTAAATGGCCTTGACAATCAAAAACTACATTATCTGTTTCAATTTTTATACAAACAGGCGCAAAACGCGTTATGTTTGTTGTCAATTCATATGTGCCAGGATTACTAATGGTTCCACAACTGTTGATCGTTGTCCCAAAAACCAATCCCAATAGCAACAACCATATCATTATTTAAATAGAGATAACATATATTTTAAAAACATTCTTTTTGGACTCTCTTATAATTTCATAAAAAATATATGTATGGATTTTAACAGGGGTAAAAGGAGAAGCTTTAAAAAAACAACACCACAATTAACAATTAGGTGAATGAAAGATGGCAAAGATTGTAATTGCTAGACAACTTCCTGGAAAAAAGATAGTTACTACTGATGGTGATGACTTAGGGAAACTGATAGATATCACCATAAATGAAAAGACAGGAAAATTGGAATTCTTGATAGTAGAACCTAATGAATCTTTAGACTTTAAGGATAAATTAAACTTGAATGAAGAAGGATATGCTTATGTGCCTTTTGACAGCGTATTGGCAGTGAGCGATTATATCATTGTGGATAAGAGGATGTTGCTCACACAGTGATTGTTGGAATAGATGAAGCCGGTAGAGGTTCTTTAGTAGGGCCTTTGGTTATTGCTTTTGTTTTTTCTTCTAAGCCCCTAGATTTTGTTGTAAAAGATTCTAAGCAATTGACAAAGTCTCAAAGGGAAGAGCTTTATTCTAAAATAAAGGAAAAAGCCAAAGTAATCGTTGTTAAATTGGCCCCATCTCAAATAGATGCCAATAACATTAATTCCCTGGAATTGGAACATGTAAAAGCAATTCTTTCTTCCCATTCCTTTGACAAAGCATACATAGATGCTTTTATGGATCCCAAAAAGCTTTCTTCTCTCTTGCCAGGAGAAGTGATAGCAGAATTTAAAGCAGATGAAAAACACAGCATTGTTGCAGCAGCTTCTATTATTGCTAAAGTGGAACGAGATAGGGAAATAGAAAAAATAGCTCATAAAATTGGTTATTTTGGAAGTGGGTATCCATCGGATCCCATAACAAGGTCCTTTGTAAAGGAAAACTTTGGAAAGATTTATCCATATGTGAGGAAAAAATGGAGCACATTAAAAGAATTAAATAATGTGAAACAGCATACTTTATGAAAGAAGTTATTTTAGGACCTTTGATAGCTTTTTTAATGCTTGAAAAAGAGGTTCCTTTAAATTGGCTTTTGTTGGGATTTCTTGTATTTGGAATTGGGGACCTTTTGATAACCTATGAAATTGCTCAAGGGAAACCTTACCTGGAAGGCAACCCTATTGTGAGGCCTTTTTTAATGTTTCCATTTGGGCTTATTATCGGAAGCTTTTTATGGACTTATTTCTGGCTTTGGTTGTTTATTAAGCTAAAGCCTTTAAGAGGGCTTATTGGACTTGGCCTTTTATTAGGGCATTATTATGGAGTTGTTTCATGGTACAATTATTGGAATTTTGAATTTGTTCTAATGTGGGTAAAAGCAATCTTTCTATTCTTTGTGTTTGCTTTGGAAAAACGTTTTATTCCAAGGTTATTTGTAATGGTTTTTTACTATCTCTAGATATTCTTTTTCGTAATGGGATATAGAACCTGGAACAACTACAGCAAATGGATGTTTCACATTTCTTTTATCAAAATAAATTGCCTCATCCTTATAGCCCATGTGATATAATGTTATGAGTTCCATATCAGAGGGCATTTGCTTTAAGAATTCATTGAAATCTTTGAATTGAGGGTCTGGTAAAACTAATGTGTGCAATCCTAAAGATTTGTTTTTTTCTATTTGCTCTAAATAAGATGTGGGTCTATAGTTTTCGCTCCATTTTATAACACTAACCACCTGACCAAATTTGTAAGGACTTAAACCTGTCCTAGAAACTGTGTTAATAATGGAGGAATTATGGAATACTTTGGCTTCTATTCCCCTTTTTAAAGCCTCAAAGTATATAGCGGAATGCGTGGTTGCAAACATAGGGTCCCCTGCAACCAATATGGCCACATCTTTATCTAGAAGTTTCCAGATATCTTCTTCTAAAAACTTCCTGTCCACAATGGGCCATGGGAACTCTATTTTTGGTAATGTTGTTGTGTAGCCGTCTATAACCACAATGTCAAAATTTTCCAATTCTTTGATAATATTTTCGGGCAGGGTAAAATACAAACCCAGCCCAACCAAAAAAATCATTCTATCAACAATTCAGGTTTATCTGGCAATGCATATTTCTCTTTTTCTTCTCCGATTTCTACTTTTAGTCCCAGTTCTTTTTCTATAAACGCCTTGTGTCTTTCCAAATATCTAATCAATGATTCCCTTTCATATGGGAATGTTAAGGTATATGCTTTGTTCTTTAATTTTTTGATTAATTCTTTTGCTCTTGGTTCCTCTTCTATTATAGTTTTTATAGGGTCTCTTTTTTCCAATCTTTTATAAACATCGAATTTCCAAGGTTTTGCTATTCCGATGTAGAGCTTTTTTCCTTTCTTAAATCTAAGCAATTGCTTTATATCTTCTATTAAATCTCTTAAAAATTCCTCTTCATGGTGGAATGTTGCTTGTGTAAATACAGGTAATGTTTGGTCAAATACGCTTTCGTTGAATAACTCTCTGTAAATGTAATCGGTTGTAAATGGTACTATTGGAGCTAAATAGGTTGCCCATATCTTTGCTATGTTTTTGAAGTTTCTTTTGTTTGTTCTTTGCATGTACCACTGCAAATCTTTGTATAACTCATAGAATAGTAAATTTGTTACTTTTCTTATTTCATAGTTTCTGTAATGGTCATAGGCTAAGGTTGCATAATGCTGAACCTTCTTTTCCAACCATTCATCTAAATCATCTTTTTCTCCATCTTCTGAATTTAAGAATGCCTTTTCATAGAATTCTAGTCTTTCTTTAACACCTTTTGCTGTGCTTTCTGAAAAATTAGCATCCATTATTATTTCTGTAGAAGCTGCTACTGTTAACCTTAGAACATCTGCTGTGTATTGTTGAATAGCTTTTTTCAATGGAATAATGTTTCCAAGGGATTTGCTCATCTTCTTTCCTTCCATCAAAACAGAACCGTTTACAACTATTGCTTTAGGTGGTTTATGTGGGAATAAAACTGCATGGTTGAAAATGAAGAATGTTAAATGGTTAGTAACAAGGTCAACACCGCTGTGTCTTGCATCCAATCCATAATAGTAATCAAACATTTGCCTTAATTCTTTGTGCAAATCATCTATTGGCTCTCCTGTACCATAGAAAATATAATCAAAGAATTCTTCTGTTAATTGCTCTGGGTTATATGAAGTGATTTTATGGGCAAATGTATAGAATGCCATATAAACTGTGGAATCGCTTAGGGACTCTATTATTTGGGATTTATCGAATGGAAACTTTGTTCCAAGACCACGAGTTCTTGTTGCTGCCTTTTTCTTTAACCAATCTATTGTATTCTCAAACCTGGAACGCATTTCTTCTGGTATTATCTTCATTTGCTTTAATAGCTCCTTTGCCTTCTTTTTCCATTCTGGGTTTCCATAATCGATGAACCATTGATTTTCTATTACTTTTACGATGACTTCATCTCCTGCTCTTGAATATACGGGGCCGTTTGAGATTTTATATAAGGTGATAAAGGAATCCTTTTCTTTTAGCTTTTCTTTAACAAGCTCCCTTGCCTCTTTTACAGGTGCATTCAATGGAACGTGGAAACCTTTTGTAAATTCTAAATGGTAAAATTCTTCGTTTAGTTCTTGGAGCTTTTTAGGGTCTGCTCCATGGGATTTGAAATAATCTTCTGCCTTGCTTTCTTTGTCCTCTATCTTAATTATAACAGGATAAGGTTCCTTTGATATTTTAGAATATTCATAATAGTCCCAGAGAGAATGCCCTGGAACGCTCATTACAATGCCTGTTCCTTCTTTTGGGTCTACGAAATCTCCATGATATATCGGAACCCTTTTTCCTGTTATTGGAACCTCTGCCTCTAATTTCAATAATTCTTCTCCTGAGATTTGGCCCACTTCTTTAGCTCCAGGTAATTGGTGTTTCAAAATATCCCAATTTCCAACGATCAATTTTTTTCCTTGATATTCAATTACTTTATATGTTTCATCCTTTCTTATCCAAATATTTGTTATTCCATAAAGGGTTTCAGGCCTTAGGGTTGCTGTTACCAAATATCCTATTGGGGTTTCAAAAAGGACACCAGTATACTCTGTTATTTCAGGGTCTATATCACCTTTGGTATCATGAGCTCCAACAGAGGAATTTAATTTAAGGCTAAAAGCCACAGGATGGGTTCCCTTTACGATTAAACCCTTCTTATAGAGCTTTTGGAATTGCCATTCTATGAATCTTTGGAAATGTGGGTCTGAAGTGTAAAATTTTCTTCTCCAATCTATAGAATAGCCCATACGTTTCATTCCTTCTTCTATCTCTTTGGAGAAAAACATTACTAGGTCAAATGGGTCTGTTAGTTTTTCATAAACCTCTTTTGGAATTCCATAAATGTTTTCAAATACTTTTAAGAGGGATTCGTCTTTTTCTTTTATCTTTTCTGCCATTGTAACTATGGGGGTTCCTGTAACATGGAAACCCATAGGGAATAAAACATTATATCCTAATAAGCGGTAAAATCTAGCATATATGTCTGTTAAGGTATATGTTCTTGCATGTCCTATGTGCTGTGGGCTGTTTGGATATGGGAATGCGGCTGTTATAAAATATTTAGGTTTGTTGTTGGGATCTGAAATATGCCTTTTTTCTTCTTCCCAGATTTTTAGTAAAAGCTCCTCTTTTTTTAAGTCCATGTTTTGTTTAAACCAAAAACCATTTAAATAAATGATGGGAAGGGAATATGTGATAACGCTTAGGGATTTTAATGGTGTGATGGCAGGAGTTGATGTTGGGTATTTACCTGTTGAAATGTTAGATGCTTTGGTGCCTTTAAAAGGAGCTATAGTATGGCTCTATTATGAAAATGGGAGAGTAATTAAATGGGACTATAAGATTGAGTTAAAGAAGGTTAAAATGAAGGATGCAGATATGGAAAGGATCGTATTGGAAAAAGCTCTGGGATTGGAAGCTGTTAGAAAGGCTGATGTTGTTTTTATGGATGGAGATTTAAGAAAACCTTTTTTGGATTTAAAAGGAGCTTTTTATTGGGTTGTGAAATCTCCTCAGAGAACTAATCTTGGAACTTATGAATTTAAAGAAGAGGAATCAGAAAATAAGAAGGTTGTTTATTATAGGTTTAAGGGTCCTGTTTATAGGATGGAGACGTTTTTAGAAAATAGTTTGGAAATTCTTTCTTATTTACCCCCTATCACAGGATATCCATCTGTTTTATATGAGGCCGATAGGTTATCAAGAATAAGGAGAATGGATATCGATCCAAGAGAGATCGATTTGTTTTCACATCATCATAGGTTGTTTAGGCCTCCTATTGAGAAAAACTCGGAGAAAACTATTTAAACCTTTGAACCCAAATAACTTTAACAAAAACATATCCCGGTTGGGATAGTAGTGAGTGTGAATTGGTGGGACTCCAAACACTACCAATAAAAATCCCATATAGAGGACGAAAAATTTTGATGTTTGGAGTTTCTTGGTCGTCTTAATTTTCCCAAAAACTACCAAAAACACACCATATTATACCATTAAAAATAACAATATTCCTCCGATGTTTGGAGTTTTTCCGTTCGTCCTCTTAAACTCCAAAACCCCCTCCAAGACGACCAACCTCCCACCGGGTTAGAATAAGACCTTTAAGGGGTTGAAACTAAATAATATATG
>WAPD01000059.1 GCA_015520875.1 Microcaldota archaeon | reverse complement strand
TTAGGTACATTGCCTGATTTTTACCTTATCAAACTTTAAATATATGTAGGTTAATGTAATGTTATGCTTTGGTTGAAATATGCTCCAAAAACTTTGGATGAATATATCGGTAATGAGATGGTAAAAAGGAAGCTTTTAATCTGGGTTAAGAATTTTAAAAGAGGTATTAAAGGAAAACCTATTCTATTGGTTGGAAAACCCGGATCTGGGAAAACATCCCTTGTTTATGCTTTGGCAGGTTCTGAAAACCTAGAAGTTGTTGAAATAAACATGTATAATTTAATAGATGTTTCCAATATTAATCCTATAACATTGGAAGGAAAGCATGTTTTGGTTTTAGTGGATGATATAGATGCTATTTTAGCATCTGTAAAGGGTTTTTCCCTTGAGTTTTTGAAAAATCCTCGTGTTCCAATTGTTTTAACAGCCAACGATTATTGGAGCCCAGCAATGGCCAAAATAAGACAATTAGTCCAAGCAGGTTATATGGAAAAGTTAGATGTGAAACTAACAAAAAAAGACATGTTAGCAATCCTAAAAAGAATAATAGAAAAAGAAGGCATAGAAATAGATGAAAGCGAATTGATGAGAATTGTGGAATTAAACGAAGGAGATGTAAGAGCAGCAATTAACGATTTAGAAACAAGGTTTGCCCAAATGAGAGATAGAAAGCAAGAAATATTTAAAATATTGGCAGGTTTATTCAGCACAAGCTTTAGAAGGTCCTTAGCAACATCTAGCTCCATTGACTTAAGTGATTTAGACCAGGTGATGCTTTGGGTGGATGAAAACATTCCCAATAGATTCTTGAATCCGGCCCCTGCTTATAACTATCTCTCAATGTCCGATATCTTTTATGGCAGAATAAGGACAAGGCAATACTGGAGATTTTTAATATATGTTAAGGCTTATTTAGCAATGATTTCCTTAATTAAAGAAAGAAACCCAAGGCCTGGTTTATTCCAAAGCCCTAAATGGATTTATCTTATGGCAAGGTTAAGAGCGGAAAGGGAGCTTAAAAAAGCAATAGCAAAGAAAATCGCATCTCGCTTACACTTAGGTGTGAAAAAAGTCCTTTCTGAATTCTTGGAATATGTAATGATTACAGACCCAGATTATTTAAGGTTAACAGATGAAGAAGCAAAGTATTTCTTAAAAATAAAGAAAAAACTTCCAACATAGTTTTAAAGGCTTAATGTGTGAATATATAGTGATGTATGAAAAAGCAAAGCAATTGCTACAAAAAATGAGTTTATATTTCCATTTTTCCCATTTCCCCCATCTGCATCAGCGTTTTGGAAGGAGTGAAATCATCCATCTAAACAAGTTAAGAAAACAATTCTTCGAAATAGTGGCCACTGATAAATCCATTTTACAAAGATTGAAAGAAGATAGAGATGTTTATACATGCGATAGCTTGTTACTCTATCTGGGAAAAGCAACATTGCCTAATTACGAAGCAGAAGATGTATTTGAAGAGCTTTTCCACCTCTCCAAGGATTTTAAAGGAGCTTTGCTATTTGATGTTGTTAGAAGATTGTTTTCACTACCTCCTCAAAGGTGGAAAGACTTTTTGAACTATTTTATGATAAAAGACCTTGGTTTCTATGAATTGATTTTACTGGAAAAGGCATTTCAAGACAGAGATTATGGAGAAATTGTGAGAAGAATAGAAAAGCTTAAAGAATTAAATGACCAAAGATTAGAGAAATATTTGCTATCAAAGCCTACTGAGATGTTGGAGAAGGTAGCAGAGGTGTTTGCATGAACTTAGAGGAAAAGTATTCCCTGATAACAAAATACAATAAAATGCTATGGGGTGAAGCTCTACAACCCCCTCTCAATGAAGGAGCTCATGTTAAAGAACATCCAAAAGATGCTATTGATGTTACCATAGATGTTTTGAAGAAACTAATGCCAAAAAAGGAGAAAAAGGCATTGGTTGTGAGAGGGGAAATAAAAGAAGGTAAAAAAGAAGAAATTGTAATAGAAGCTCCCGAAGAAGGAGACCTCAAGGTGAAGGTTTCCGAAGAACCCACTTCTCAAGAACCTGAAATCCCAAAAACCTCTGAGGTCTTAGAAGAAATTCAGCAGAAATTAAAATCTATGGACGTTCCCCGTCCTAAAGAGGAGTTTTTAGAAGAGAGGAAAGATATAGATAGTGGTATGGATAATTCAAAAGAACCTCATAAACCTGAGGAGAACTTTGAGATAACTCAAGAAGAACCTATTGAACATCCTGAGGAGCTATCATTCGAACCTATAGATAATCTGGGATTTGA
>WAPD01000058.1 GCA_015520875.1 Microcaldota archaeon | reverse complement strand
TGGAGGGTGATTTATTAAAATGCAAAATAGAAGGTTGTAATGTCTCAAAGAACATTACTTTATTAACTTTCAAAAATATTTCAATAAATGAGGTTAGTATTTTAATGGACCAATTACCTGTTTATGAAAAGAAAAAAGCTATTTTCATAAAACACTATTACACTTATTACATCTATTTTATTGCTTTGGGATGGATAACAGGGCTAATTTCTTCTATAATCTTCCTAACATCGCTAAGAAGAGATTTATTTATAAACATTACTAGAATATGGAATACATGGGCGCAAAAACTGAAAAAATAATGGGTTTGTTGCAAAAAGTAGGAGAACTTATGGTACAAGTGGATGGACAAGTATTTGAGTTACATTTACACAACACAACTTATGACCCAGAATTGGATGCAATAAAAATAGATGGAGCTACAGAAACCTATTGGATCTTCGGAGAAAATATACAATTTGTCTGGATACATAACAAAGCTAAGGACTAATTTCTATTATTTTTCTTTTATTTTTAGCTCCTTTTAATATTCTAACATTTTTTCCCAATTCCTTCTCCAAAAGCTTTATTATTGCAACATTTGCTCTCCCTTTTACAGGTTTTTCCTTTATCCATACTTCCCAATAATCTTCATGCTTTATGATTTTTTCTTCAGGAGCTCCTGTTTTTACTTTAATCTCCATAATCATTTTATTATTCCTCCATGTATATAACCTTCATACACTGTTTCGTTGTTTATTTTTATAAACTCCGAAATCTTGAATTTTTCTATTTGGGGTTTTCCGATTATCTCATAGGACCATATCTCCCCTCTTATCAATTCTTGAATTTTCTCAGGACCTCTTATGGGCATTTCCTCACTTACTCTAAATAAAACCTTCTCTAAAAATGCTTCGACTTCTTTTTGTCTCTTCTTATCTTGGAAATAGCCCCAATAATTCAAAATCCAAATAGGTTTTTGTTGATAGAATAAAATCTCTTGCCCCCCAAAGGGATTTGTGCCCATTTTCTTGTTCCAATATATGAAATCACCTTCTTTAAATAGGAATTCCTTTGCCCCATATTCATTTACTTTATACTCTGCATTCAAGGAATGGGCCTGCTTTTTCGCTTTTGTTAAAAACAATGGAAGCTCCTTTTTCACACTCATTTATTAATATATGGAATAAATGTTTTAATATGAAGGTTGTTGTAGGGTCCACAAATCCTGTAAAAATAAATGCAACTAAAAGAGCATTCTCTCTTTTAGGAACCCATGAAGTTATAGGAATGAAAGTTCCTTCAAATGTTCCTGATCAGCCCATAGGAGAGGAAACATGGAAAGGTGCCATGGAACGGGCAAAGCAAGCATTTCAATTTGGAGACATTGGTGTTGGCATAGAAGGAGGCATACAAAAGCTTTATGAAAGATGGTATGCTTTCGGGGTTGTTGCTTTATATGATGGAGATTTCTACATTGGAACCTCGGGATGGTTTGAGTTACCTCCTTGGATTGTTAATAGGTTGTTGGAAGGAACTGAATTAGGGACAATTATGGGAGAACTTTCCCAAGATCCTAATATAAAGCAAAAAGGCGGTGCAATAGGCCTTCTAACAAAAAATCTCTTAGATAGAGAATCTCTCTATTATCATGGCATCTTGAATGCGTTTGCCCATTACCTATCAAAAGACCTTTGGAAGCGTTAGATTTATAAATCCCTGAAGTTCAAAAGAACCTATGGAAGTCTTAAAAGAATGGGATGTAAAGCTTAAGTTAGTAAAAACAAAAACCGGAGCCTTACTCTATGTAATCGATTATGGAGATGGCTTTTTCATAGAACAAAATCCTTTAAAGGACAGCAAATATGGAGTTGCCTATAGAAAGCTAAAGCAATTATATGAAGATATGTACATGTTCTGGGAGATAAAAAACAACAGATACACGGGCAGGATGCTTTTAGGATTTTTCCTAAAGAAGCAACAAATAGACCCATTTATAACACAAATTGCCCACAGCGAAGAGTTCTTGAAGTTTGAAGATATCAAGGATGAAGAGGAGAAAGAAGAAATAACGGGCCCTTAGCTCAGAGGTAGAGCGCTCCCCTCGCACGGGAGAGGCCGGGGGTTCAAATCCCCCAGGGTCCATCTATATACATTCCCTGAAAGGACTCTAAAGATAGGAATACATGTAAAGGAACAAAAACAATCACCTTTCCATTAAACTCCCTCTCATCTAAATAGTCCCTTGTGATTACAATCCCCTTTTCTATGTCATGCTTTTTCATATAATATAATAAATTATTCAGATCCCTTTTCAGTATATGGTTCCTGAATTTTACCTCTATAGGAGTTCCGATTAGGAAATCAACCTCCCTTTTTTGATTATCCCTATAGAAGAGAGGTTTCTCATGTTTTGTTGCTAATATTTTGTCAAACACAGATATTTCTGCTAACTGGCCTTCATTTTTGGTAATTGATAAATATTGGTATAAAACAGGACTAGAAACATAAGCTTTCTTAGTTTTCCTAAGTCTTTTTGTCAGAGACCCTTCGCTAAAAATAATATATGAGAGGAAAGCCTGTTCTAAATAAAAAAGATATTCTTTTACTGTACCTTTGTTTAAGCCAAGGAGGTCCCCTACACTGCTTTCATGGATTAAATTCCCTGAATATTCCACAATATATAAAAACAATTCATAAAGTTTGCTCTTATATTCAATATTAAAAACCTCTGGAATATCTTCAAACACTATTTTTGAAATAACAGATTCTTTAACATATCTCTCTGCCAATTCCTGATCAAGGTTTAGAAGCTCGGGAAATGTGCCATGGCTAAAAAATTCCCCCAAATAGTTTTTCACATCTCTTTTGAAAATCTCCGAGAATGAAGAAACGGTTTTCTCCCTATATTTCAATTTTATAAATTCGTTATATTGCAAAGGCGGCAATGTTGTTTCAAAGATTCTACCAGCTAAGCTTTCCTTTCCCTTACTAATAGATAAAGAAGAACTTCCACTAACAATAAATCTAGCCTTTCCCATATCGTAATACCTTTTTATTAAACCGCTCCATCCCGGAATTTTACTTATCTCATCCAATGCTATTAAGGGTTTTTCCCCTTCTTCAATGAACACCTCTACAACTCTTTTCAATGATTGGTAATTTTGATGGATGGGCTCATCAAAGGAAAAATAAAATTTATCACCGTCCCAATCGTTTAAAATTTGTTTTATTAAAGTGGTCTTCCCAACTCTCCTTAAACCTGTGATAGCTATGTTCAACTTACTCTTATTAAGCACTTTTATGATCTCTTGATAAGCAGAGCGCTTAAACTCTGGGACCTCTTCTTTCCCCCCTACATTAATCGGCGAGGCTTGCAATATCTCTTTTTTCGTTAGCATACATTATTACTGTCACAAAACTTTAAAATTTTCCACTGCACTGGCAAAAAACTTAAAAATTTGCCATTATACTGGAAATTTTCGCATATTTTTGACACTGGTTTTGTTTAATATCTGGGACCTTAACAAGTCTAAGATAGTTCAGCTTTTTAATACATTTCCCTTCTATCAAACATGGATATTGGATTGGTAGGAAAGCCTTCAGTAGGAAAAAGCACCTTTTTCTCAGCAGCAACCATGATAGATGTTCCCATTAGCGACAGGCCTTTTACAACTATAGAACCAAATGTGGGCATTGGATATGTTAGAGTGGAAGATTTGGGTGTTGAATTGGGTGTTCAATCAAACCCAAGAAATGGTTTTATTCTGGGAAAATATAGGTTTGTTGGAGTAAAATTGATAGATGTTGCTGGTTTGGTTCCAGGAGCTCATGAAGGAAAAGGTCTTGGAAACAAATTCCTAAATGATTTAAACCAAGCAGAAGGTCTTTTACACATTATTGACCTCTCAGGTTCCACAGATGAAGAAGGCAATTTCATAGGTTATGGGAAATATGACCCTGAACAAGATATTCTATTTTTGGAAAGGGAATTGGACCATTGGTATAAACAAATCTTGGAAAGAAACAAACCCAAAATAGAGAGGGAAATAAAAGCAGGGAAAGAGCCTTGGGAAGCCCTTTATAGTGTCTTCTCCTCCTTAAGAGTGGATGAAGAAACAGCAAAAGAAGCTATGGAGAAATATGATTTGACCTCTGAGGACCTCCCCATTTTCCTAAGAAAAAGAAGCAAGAAAATTGTAATCGTGGGAAATAAAAAAGACGCTCCCCATGCAATGGACAATTATGACAGATTAAAAAAGCAATATGATATAATCCCTGTGTCTGCAGAAGCTGAACTAGCAT
>WAPD01000057.1 GCA_015520875.1 Microcaldota archaeon | reverse complement strand
ATTGTATATTGGTCTAAAATTAAAGGTTTGCATGTTACAGGAACAGGAGATTTTACCCATCCAACCTGGTTTTCTGAATTAAAGGAATTAGAAGAGAGAGATGGCTTGCTATGGTATGAAGGTTATCCTTTTATGTTAAGCGTTGAGGTCAATAACACATTTCCATATAAAGACCGAAATTTAAATATCCACAATGTTATTTTAACAAATTCCTTAGAATCAGCAGAACAAATTAATGATTATCTCTCCAATTTCGGTGATTTGGAACAGGATGGAAGGCCTACATTAAGGTTAACAATGCAGGAAATGATAGATGAATTAAAATTGTTAAATCCTAAGACAGAGGTATTTCCTGCCCATATATGGACACCTTGGTTTTCTATTTTAGGTGCCAGGAATAAATTAGAATCAATGTCTGAAATTATTGATGATAGAATTTTAGCAATAGAAACAGGTTTAAGCAGCGATCCTCCTATGAATTGGATTACAGAGGCAAGAAACTATCCAATTATTTCAAATTCAGATGCTCACAGTCCCAAGAATTTGGCAAGAGAAGCCACTAAATTAGAAGTGGAATCCTTAACCTATGATAACATAATAAAGAGCATCGAAGAAAATAGAATCATTAAAACCTATGAATATTATCCACAAGAGGGAAAATACTATTGGGACGGGCATAGGAAATGTAATGTGTATATGTCTCCTAAAGAAGCAGAGAAATTAAACAACAGATGTCCGGTTTGTGGAAGGAAATTAACAATAGGTGTTCTCCATAGGGTAATGAAACTATCAGATAAACCCTTTGATTACAAACCAGAAACAGCAAAACCCTTTATGCATATTGTTCCATTAATGCAATCCTTGGCAAAAATATTAAACAAACCAATAACCTCTAAAAAAGTAGAGGAGGAGTACCATAAATTAATAAACTATTTTGGAAATGAAATAAATGTATATGAAGCTCCATTATATAAACTGCAATTGGCAACAGATAGCTCCATTGCTGAAAAGCTTTGGAAAATACATTCAGGACATATCAAATGGAGACCTGGATATGATGGAGTATTTGGAGAATTCGAATTTGAAAATAATACTCTGGGAAAAAAGCAAAGGTCCTTAGGTGAATTTTAATGAAGCTTATATCCCAATTAATTTGGATTTATTTTTATATTGGGTTGGTGATGCTTCCTATAACCATTTACAGTTATTTTTCCGAAGGAACTATGTTTTATTATTTGTTGGTTTTAGAAGGTGTGTTTATTGTTCCGGGATTGTTATTTGGAATGGGTTCCATTGTTAAAAAAATTAGAAAGTATCTTTATAGAATTTTGAATAAAAACATAGAATTAGAGGATGGGTTAAAGAAAACACCTGAGGTACTTTTAGGAGATATTTTAGTTGTGTTTGCATTTGTTTGGTTTATTTCAGGGATATTGTTTGCATTGCCCTTCTATTTCTTTGGAATGGAGGCAATCGATGCTTTGTTTGAATCTTTTAGTGGTATCACAACAACAGGGTTTTCTGTAATAACAAACCTCAATGAATATCCGTCAGATTTTCTTCTATATAGAAGTTGGTTGAATTGGTTGGGGGGGTTAGGAATAACTGGATTTGCTTTAAGTGCTTTAAAGGGATTAACCGGAAAATCTCTCGCAAAAATTTACGGAGCACCAGAAGACCAATCCATATTCAAAGATTTGTTTATAGTTTATCTAGGGCTTACTACGTTCATAGTCTTATTGCTTGTTATAAGTGGTTTGGATTTATTTGATAGCGTGAATTTAGCGTTCAGTACAATAAGCAATGGTGGGTTCTCCCATAGAGAAGATGCTATTTTAAATGAAGGGCAAAAGTTGATAGCTGCCTTTTCCATGTTCTTAGGTTCTATCAGTATGTTGATTTATTTGAATTTGTTTAAAAGGAAATTCCACATTTCTGAAAATGTATTATTTTATTTTGGAGCTGTTGTGATGTTAATGGTTTTGTTGAAATATGTGGGAAACGTTAGTTGGGTGGATAGTTTACTGTATGTATTTTCAACTATGACTTGTGGAGGCTACGGTTATATAGAGTTTAATTTAAACGATGCTGGGCTTTATTTACTTACAATTGCTATGCTAATAGGTGGAATGGTTGTTTCAACATCAGGTGGTATTAAAATAGATAGAATATTGGTTTTGCTGAAATTTATAAAGGAACAAACTTCCAAGTATTTCAAGGAGTTTGGAGATGATATGATTGTTAAGGTTAGGTTAAACGGACAAGTTGTTGATAACAATTCATTAAGCATGATTATTAGTTTTGTTTTCTTATTTGTGATGAATTATTTCATATTAACGTTTGCTATTATGGAATTTGGGTATCAATTAAAGGATGGTTTGTTTGTTGCTGCTTCTACCTTAAGCAATGTGGGTGCTTCTACAATAGATATTCCAACAATGGACCCTATGCTGAAAGTTATAATAATTGTGTTCATGTATTTGGGTAGAATAGAGATAGTCCCCATAATAGCTTTAATAGGTAAGTTGTATTTGTCGGTTAAACAATCTATTTAAAGATTTGGTTGCCATTTATAGCCATGAAGAGTTTTTCTATCTCAAAAACCATTTCTCAATCTTTTAATTATATGACAGATTGGGATTTTTTAAGCAAAGAATTTGTTGCTGATTTAATTTATACAATATTTGTTGGAATTGTGATGTTATTTATTTTATCGATGTTGGTGGTGGAAACTGGAGTTAATCTTATGAAGATGCTATCAAACCCAATGGAATATTATAAAGGGATAATGGAGCTTTTGATGAATAATATCCCTGTGAAAACCATAGTAATTTTGGCGATTTGGTTGTTTTTGATAGGTCCTATAATAGCATGGCATTATAATTTGATAACGTCCGCTGTTGCATTATTGCCTAAGAAGAATTGGGAGGGGGTTTTAGAAAGAGTATTTATACTTGATTGGGTTACTAGGATAAAAGGAATTATT
>WAPD01000056.1 GCA_015520875.1 Microcaldota archaeon | reverse complement strand
TTCTACAGGCAAATTATAATTCTTTATTAAAGTTCCTTCATTAAATATCAATTTCCCACCTCTCATCCCTTTCCACATACTCCATTAACTCGTCTTTATTGGAATAGTACTGGGCTATTAAATATCCAACCTCATCCACTTCATAATACTGGTGTTTTGTCATCCATTTTAATATTGAGGCTTTTTCTTTTAACTCTTCTCCTAACTCCTCCTCATTTTTCCCTGTATATAAGTTGATCATCTCTATTGTTTTTTTGAATGGGTTAACTTGCTTTATTCTATCTCTTTTACTATCCCACCTATAGATAACGTTAGGCTCGCCTGATTCTAGAACTTCGGCAAATTCAAAACTTCTTCTTATTTTTAACCTTCTTTGTCTTAATTGGACAACAATACCTCCTACTGCGTCCATCATCTCCTTTGGCAAATCAATAGGTGGAGTTGTCAATCTTTTTATGGTTTGTAAAGCATTATCTGCATGCAATGTAGCATAAACGCTGTGACCTGTTCTCATAGCCTCAAACAATATCTCAGCCTCTCTCTTCCTTCTAATCTCTCCCACCAAAATCCTGTCAGGTCTCATTCTAAGGCTGTTTACAAGCAAATCTAACATTGTTATCTCTCCTTTTCCTTCTGGATTTGGCTGCCTTGTCATCAATGGTACCCATTGCAAATATTTAGGCAATGTTAACTCTCTTGTATCTTCAATAGAGATAACTCTTTGGTTTGGAGGGATGAATTGTGAAATAGCATTTAGGAATGAGGTTTTTCCAGAACCTGTTCCACCTGAAACAATTAACGATAATTCATAATGGACATAGGTCCATATCAAAGCCATTAACTCAGGAGAAGTTGTTCCATTTTCTATTAATCTTGTGACAGACCAAGGATTTTTGGAGAATTTTCTTATCGTTAATGTGTTCCCAAAGCTTGAAATAGGGGCTAATGTAGCATTAACTCGGCTTCCATCGGGCAATGTAGCATCCAACAAAGGATTTAATATATTTATCTGTTTTCCAACCCTCCTAGCAATAAGGGAAGCATAATTATATATGGTTTCTTCATCTTTGGGCTTTAAATTGGTTTTTGCCCACCCCCACTTCTTATGGTAAACCCAAATAGGCTCCTTTGAAGAATTAATTGTAATCTCTTCTAATTGGTCATCATAGGAGAGGATTTCCAATTCACCCAATCCTATTGTATTTATAACTAAATAACTTACCAATAATTGGACTGTTTTATCATCTAAATTTTTGAAGTTATCTTTTACCACTTGGTAAGCGGCTCTTTTGAATTTTTCCTTTACACGGGGTGCTTCTTTGGGGTCCAGCAATTCCCGCATATCTAATTCTACTTTGGAGAGAAGTTCGGGTTTTAATTTATTCTCAATTAGAATGCGTGTTCCCTCGCTTATCTCGGGGATTTTAACCTCATATAATGGGACAAAGAGGGAAGGTGTTTTTTTTACTGTAATATCTATTACAAGACCTTCCCTCTCAACTGTATATTTATCAAGCACCTCCATTAATTTTATTTAGAGGCATTCCTTTTAATAATAATCTCCAAAATTCCGTTGTTAAAGTTCTTTTCTATATCTTTTTCACTTATTTTCCCACTTAGAGGAATAAACGTTTTGTATTTTCTTTCACCGGTTGTTTTTATTTCTAGACCGCCTTCTTTTATCCTATATTTTATTTCGTCTTCTTTTACTCCTGGGAGTTCCACCGTTATGTAGGTGTTTCCATCTTTCTCATAAACATCTGTAAACGGCACTTTATAGGAACTTTGTTCCTCTATTATTTCCTCACTAGGAATATCTCCAAACTTTTTGATATAAACCTTTCCATCTGGCCCTACTCTTACCATATATCCATAGCGTTTCACTCTAGCTCCGGGCTCTATGTTCTCTTTTTCTAGATTTTCTAACAATCTCTCAAAATCCTCCATGAATATTCTTTCCAAGTCCCTTATCATCTCCTCAAAGCTTCCACCTAAGTCAAATAAAAAGGGTCTTCTTCTCTTCATATTACCACCAAACATATTATAATTTCGGCTATTTTTAAACCTATCGCTCCTTTAAATAAGACATGAAAGAGTTATTCCCGGGAGTTTATACTTATGAAAATAAATTATGGACAAGGAATTTGGTTCCTGGCGTTTCTGTTTATGGAGAGAAATTGGTAAAATATGGGGGAACGGAATATCGTGAGTGGGATCCTTTTAGGAGTAAATTAGCAGGAGCTATAAAAAAGCAACTGAAATATTTCCCGTTTAAAAAAGGTTCAATTGTTCTTTATTTAGGAGCCTCTACAGGAACAACCATCTCTCATTTATCTGATATTATAACAGACGGGGAAATCTATGGGGTGGAACTTTCAAAGCGTATGATCATGGAACTTGCAAAGCTTGCAGAACAAAGGGAAAATATTATTCCTATTTTGGCTGATGCTCGTGTGCCAGAAGAATATAAGGATGTTGGAACCGTTGATATTCTTTATCAGGATGTGGCGCAACCCGACCAAATAGATATTTTCCTAAAAAATGCCAAATTATTCAAGCCAAAGTGGGGAATGCTCGCTCTAAAAACCCAAAGTATTGATATTTCAAAGGAGCCTGAAGAAATCCTTGAAAGCTCTCTGCAACCTTTAAGGGAAAAATTCGACATTTTGCAAACTATAAAATTGGACCCCTACGACAAATTACATTATTTTTTAGTATTAAAGGATAAAGAAGGGAAAACTATTTAAACATTAATGTACAGAATACAATTATACTACGAGGTGAGATCGTGGGAGAGATCGTCGGAAAAGAAAAAATAAAGAAAAGAGAGGGATACCTCTATTATGTAGGTAAGGACGGGTACGTATACGAGGTACCTATGAGATACAAGGGAAAAGGGAAACCTAAAAAAGTAGGAAAAGAGAAGATAAAGAAGGAACCAGGGTACCTCTATTATGTAGGTAAATCTGGTTATGTAGAAAGGTCCCCTATGAACAGAGGAGGTAAGAAGGGGGCTAAGAGAAAGAGAAGGAGAAGAAAGTAAATTTCTCTTTTTTCTTTTTTTAGTGAGAGATTTTTAAAACGGTTGTATTAATTTAAAACATGCAACATTATTGGCATTGGTCAGAAAGGTTAGCTGATGAAGTTAAAAAAAGAACTCCTCCTTATGTTTTAACATCTGGAGTTACTCCTTCGGGCCCTGTGCACCTGGGAACAGTTTGTGAATTCCTATATCAAGAAGCTATTTACAGGAAATTGGTTGAAAAAGGGGAAAAACCAGAATTCTATTTTATAGGGGATGTGATGGACGCTTTGGATTCTGTAACATCTGAATTGCAGGATTATAAGGAAGAATTGGAAAAGCACATGGGAAAGCCTTTGTTTTTGGTTCCAAACCCTAAACATCCCGATGAAACATATGCAGACCTTTATCTAAATGAAATAAAGGAAATGGTTAAGGTTTTTGGAGCCCATGCTAAGGTTATCCCTGTTAAAGAATTATATGACAAGGGATTGTTTGACCCTTATGCCAAACTTTATTGGGAAAATATAGAGAAAGTAAGGGAAATTATTGAAAAAACGTCGCGAAGACAACTACCAAAACATTGGAACCCTGTGATGCCCATATGTGAAAATTGTAAAAGAATAGATAAAACCCAGGTATTGGAATTTAACCCTGAAACTGGTGATTATAAATACAAATGTAATGCTTGCTGCCATGAGGGAAAGGATAATCTTTCTAATCACAATTATAAATTGCAATGGAGGTTGCATTGGCCCACATGGCATGCTGTTCTAGGAACAACCATAGAAGGGGGCGGCGTAGACCACTTTACAAAAGGAGGCTCTTGGGATACAGCGAAAGCAATACATAAAGAAATCTTAAATCGCGAGCCTCCAATAGGCTATAGATTTGGGTTTTTGTTGCTTGGAGGAAAAAAATATTCCAAAAGCAAAGGTATTGGGATGTATGTTAAAGAAATGATTAAATTGTTGCCACCTCAAGTTATTGCCTACCACTTGATAAAATATGATTTAGAGGAAAATATAGACTTTGCACTAACAAAAGACAATATTTTGAATATAACTGATGACTATGAGAATGCTTCTAAATTAACAAAAGAGCAAGCAACTTCTAGGGCTTTAAGGAAAAAATACGTAGCATTTCAATTGTTTGGAAAGAAATTCAAGGCAAGCTTTAGAGAGATGCTTTTATATTATACAATCTATAGAGATTGGGACAAAGTTTCAAAGCATGTTTCATATGATCCTGAATTAACCCAATATATTGAGGAATGGGTTAGAAGGGGTTTTGTGCCAGAAGATTTCAATTTTTCCTATAGTCCTAAAAAAGCAGAAGGTATTGTTAGGGAATTTATAGAGCAATTAAATGAATCGATGGGCCCATTGGAGATACATAATTTTGTATATGAATTTGCTAAATCCAAAAATGTGCAACCTAGGGATCTTTTTCAACAACTATATCTAACTTTAATAGGGAAAAACAGAGGTCCAAGGCTTGGAAAACTCATTTATGCAATTGGAGTGAAAAAGGTAAAGCATGACACTCTATAATGCTTTATTGCTTTTTATATGGGCTTTTTTAGAGAGCATTATTTGGCCTATACCTGTTGCCACTATTCTATTGGGAATCGTTGTTAGCGATCCTAAGAATTGGTTTTTATATGGGCTTGTGACAACAATAGGGTCTGCATTAGGGGGTGCTACCGCAGGTTTCCTTGGAAAAGTTTTAAGAAAAAGGATTTTAGAGGAAAAAGCATTCCATATTTTAAGAAAAATAACTAATATAAACCCTGAGAATATAAAAAAGGTGGAACAAGAATACCAAAAATATGGGACATTTGCTATTCTATTGGGGGCATTAACGCCTTTGCCCTATAAATTGTTTACTTGGGCCTCAGGTATTCTAGGC
>WAPD01000055.1 GCA_015520875.1 Microcaldota archaeon | reverse complement strand
CTGTTGGACTTATAGCAGTTGTATTGATAACATTTAAACGGCCAGATGTATCTCTATATGCAACATCTATAACCATAGGAAATGCTGTTCCATTAAATGTTAGATTTACCCAATAAACAGGTCCTAAAAGATATCCAACAGAAGCCAAGATACCGTAAGCAACCCCACCTTGGGTAAACATATTTTTAATTGTGTAATTATAGATTCCTCCTATATTCCAAGCTATAGAATGTGTGGCAGTGGGCAAAGGATAGAAAGAAACGTTTTCAATCAAAACATTGTTATCTAAACTTCCACCGATCATAAAGCCCATTCCTGCATAATCTGAAACAGAAACATTTTCTATTAAGGTATCTCCAAAACCTTGTAAAAATGATAAAATTCCATAGGTAACGTTGCTTATTTTAACATCTTTAATGGTAATGTTTGCTGCTTGATGTAAGGTCCCTGGCCCTGTAAATAAAGGACCTCCCACAACAATACCTGTGTCATAAGTGTCCAATGAAGTATTCTTTATTGTCACATTTTGGGCAACATAATTATAAGTGGTAAATGTAAGGAATTTAGCACTAGTTGTTCCAGTTCCTTTCATGTTTCTAACATCAACATCATAAGCATTTCCAATAAGACCCAATGTTCCATTTACAAGGAAATCTCTAAATGTAGAATTAACCGTCAATTTTGAATTAATGAACGTTCCCTGATTTACAATTGTGTTATTATAGGAGGTTAAATTAACCAGAATGCCTCCTTTTTCATAAGTGATGTTTTGGAACAGTGTAAAGTTTCCTTCTCCAGTCCCCCCAATGGCAGCCAACCCATAAAGACTATTATTATAAACAAGCAAATCTTTTAGAGTTCCATTTTCAACAACGATCAGTGTTCCATAAGTCAAATTATTGTCAACAATGAAAAACCCTTGATGGAAGGAAACATTTCCCATCAAATAGAATGTATCATTGGTAGAAAATATTGAAGAAACATTAACATCTGTTAGATTTCCATAACTATAGATAGCATATGTATGATTATCAAAGCTCACATTGAACAAAGTCAAATTTGAAAAATTGTTAAGAAGGTATACTCTGGAATAATTGATCACACCATTTGTTATGGTTAAATTAGAGGACGAAGTAACATTTATCGAGTAATTCCCAATAATTGAAAACCCGTTTAAATCCAGAACAACATCATTGGTTGTTATGTTAATACAAGCAAGCTCCGGTCCATAATAAGGTCCTAAGTCATTTGTTAGGGTATAAACTCCTGGAGAAGTTATCTCAAAACATGTGCTTATCGGAACAGCCAACGCCAATGGCAATAACAAAAGCCAGAGCATAAGTTAATTATGGAGGTGACATTTAAATACATTATATACATAGATAACTCATGATTTGGATATTGTTATTAGGATTGGTATTTGGAGGGTTTAATCAAATAACACTGGATAAACCATATTATGAACCCGGAGAAACTGCAATAGTTCATGTAAATGCATTGGTTAATTATAATTCTCTAAAAGACCCTCAAAGAGTTGTAGGATTGCATTCTACAGCCAGTTTAGGCAAATACAGGGAAATTATTTATTTTGGAGATTATCCTTTGTGTAATGGTTGTTCTATCCCTTTGGATTATTCATTCACTGTTCCATTACCTGAAAAAGAAGGCATTTACGAGCTTTCCCTTAAATTAGAGGGTTCTGTGGAGTTCCAAAGAGGAAGTGATGAAACATTATCTTATGTAAGCATTGTTCCGATTAAAGTAGAGCATAAGAGAATAATTAATGTTTCTATAAAGCCAGATACCCTGCCACAAAAAGGGTTCCATAACATAACAATTTGTACAAATTATCCTGTTAAAAACCTAAAAATAGTTTCCCCAATATTTGCCAAGCCTATTGAGCTTACAACATTGGAAAATTGCGTCTCTTTTAAAAACAAGCATCAAACACCCCTATTAGATAAACAAAGTGTCCCAATTACATTGATATATGAAACACCTATTGGAACCTCCCATAACGAAACAAAGTATATTGCATTAACATTCTATAAAGAAAAACCACAATTTGACATTTCCATTGAAAATTTATATTCCTATGAAGAATCAGATGCTTCTTTAACCATAATAAACCATGGAGACCCAGCAACCAATGTCCGTATTTCTTTATTACCTCCTTTATCC
>WAPD01000054.1 GCA_015520875.1 Microcaldota archaeon | reverse complement strand
CCCCTTTAGGAACCTCTGAAAATATGGTAAATAATATAGAACCAAAGGAATAAGGTTCATATAAGGAAAACTTCTCCACCGGATATTTATGAATATTGTTTATCTTGGAAACAACCTTTAACATTTCTTCTATTCTTTTTCTTTGATGTTTATTGCGAAGTCCAAGCTGTTCCACCATTAAATTAATCTTTCTTTGGGTTCTAGGACCCACAGAACGTGCCAACAGTTTCAAATACCTTCCTTTGTGGATGCCCTTTCCCAAATAGTACATCTTTCCCCACATTATTTTCCCAAGAAAATATTAAAAGGCTTTTGAGAATTCTTCTAATTCGCGATAGTAGAGATCTATGGCATTTTTGTTCAATTTTCTATCAAAAATACCTTCCCAACCCATAAAATTTTCTATCATTTCCAATGCTTTAGGACTGGGTTTCAAATCCTGAAACGTTGTTATGGAGATAACTTGCTCTGGGTCCAAGAAGGCTATGCTAACAAGTGTTGCAAACGTTTCTCCTTCTTTCAATCCATATAACACAGGCATAAGGTAACTCAAAAAATAGGGAACATTAAGTTTGGGAAATGAAAACTCTGGCACCTTTTCCCTATATTCCAAATGGTGCATGGATTCATGGATAAAGGCTCCAAACACCTTTCCATAACTCATTTTTAACAAAGCATAATTAAGAAAAATAGTATTGGGAGATTGATAAATGCCAGCCTTTAATGTTCCATTGTTGAAGTTCTCAACAAACCAAATCAATTCCAAATCCCTGAAATGTTCTTTAAAACTAGAGCTTAATAATAAAGAAAAGGCATCAAACACAGGTTCTATTGACTTTGGTTCATGGAAAGGTGGCCATCTTACTGTTAAAGTTGTTTCTTTTAGTTTATCACGCCCTCTTTCAAGCAATTTATCAAAGCAAGGACCTTTTCTCAGGGAATTTATCGTCAGCATTACATTTACTAGATAATGGAATAATGGATCTTATAGAGGGCTGTTGTCATTTCTAGCAATTCCCTGGCCCTATTTAATTTTTCTTTATCTAACTCCCTGTCAAACACACTGTGCCATCCCATAAATCTCTCAATTTCATCAAATATGGATAAATCCAATTGTTTACCCCTGGAAACAAATGCTACAACCGTTTCAGGTTCCAGGAATGAATACTCTACCAAGGTAGGGAGCATTTCACCCTTCTTCAAAGCATTCAAGATAGGGTATTTAAAAGTAGGAATATTTAACAACACCTTCTTTTCTTCATCCGTAAAATTCAAAGGATAACTAAACACAGGTTTTCCAAGTTCCACTAACCTTTGTTCAATGTTGTGAATAGCTCCATGAATTATTTTTCCGAATAAACGGGAGTTTCTGATAGGGTTTTGAATAGGACTTAAAAGTGATGGAGTTTTTTTGAAAAGGTGTGGAATAATTAATTCCCTATTGACATAGAGAGTTCCATTTCCGGGTTCATAGTAACATAGTTTTGTAAGAGGCATAGAACTCCACATAATCTTAAAGTTTCCCAATAACTCCCCATACTTTGAACCAAACAACAAAGGGATAGCCATTTCAAGAATAGGCTTCACAACCTTTTTCTCATCTCTGGATAGTTGCTTTAAAGACCTCTCTATTAAAGCATTCTGCATCTCAGGAAACTTACTCTCTCCATTCATTAAAGTGTGGTAAAACCCAGCACCTTCCCTTACTTTTAATCCCATAGTCCTAATAAAAGATAGGAACTATTTTAAACCCATTTTCCTTAATATGAACCATGGAATTAGTGTTAGAGGGAAAGAAAGCCATTGTTGACCTATCTAAAAGCCCTTATGAATTTGGTTCATCTGAATTCTTAAGCTTTCATATTAGAAACTTGGTGAGCTTTGTTCATGATAATAACTTTGAAACTATTGTTTATGAGGAGGAAACAACACATGAGCTTTCTCCAGAGGCAACAGCTATTTTAGTGGAATATGCAAAGGTCTTAGGTCAAATAGAAGGATTGCTTCTAAGAAGAGACATCTATGGAGACCCACGAGACCCTTTATATACAAAAAGGGTTGAAGTTCTTAAAAAATTCCTCTTTACAGCTTATACAAATCCATTGGATGCTGCAAGAATTTTAGAACACTATTCAGAACCTATGGCAAATAGGGCTGCCTTTGTAAAATCCCAGCAAACCTTTGAAGCCTGGAAAAAAGCTATTTTGAAGCATTTTAAAGCCACAAGGTTTTACAAATTAGTAGAGGAGAAAGGAGATGTTAAGAAAGCATTCTTAAGCATGGTCCATCTGGAAACATTGCCATATATTGATTTGATAAAATTGGAAATGCCACCAGAGGCCATTAAAGTCCAAAAACCCGAGGCTTCCTATGAATTACCTTACGGAAACAAGGTCCAAATATATGAGATACCTGAAAAGGACATTTACATTTACCATATCTACAATCCTGAATTGGAATCCCTCCCTATGGAACATAAAAAATTGATGAAGGATTTAATTTTATCGCAATTGAAGGAAAATTTTGTTAATGCTGATTTTTCTATTTTATTCAATCTAAAAATAAACGAATACAAACAATATTTCTTGGAACAGGCTGTTGCTAAAAACATTAAAATCACACCAAGACAAGCTTTGTTAATGGCTAGAGAGGTGGCATCTTGGGTTGTTGGTTTTGGATCTCCTATTGAGAATATTTCTTTGGACAGAGAACATGTCACAGATATTTATATAGATAGTGAGAATTCTCCTATTTATTTGGACCACAGGGAATTCGGAATTGTGCATACGTTGTTTAGATACAATCGTGAGTTGTTGGAAAGGGCATTTAAAAACATGGTTCTATCTGAAAAAGGGAAAAAATTTGATAGTTCCTCGCCTGTTGTAGATGTTGTTGCCTCCAGATTGGGAATGAGATGCCACTTACAAAGGCCTCCAGCTACTTTTGGAGAGCTTCAAGGCGCTTTAAGATTGATGTCTGAGGAACCCTTTACCTATGCCCAATATTTATTCTTTCAATCTTTTTCTCCTTTGTTTGCAGGGTATGATGATGTATTGGTAACGTTTGGTTCTTCAGAAGCTGTGTTGGGAGTTAAGGGAGTGGGAAAGACCTCTTTTACAGCTGCCAAAATAGCTGCAATAGGTCCTGCCAGAAGGATTATCCCTATTCAAGATATTTGGGAAATACCAGTAAGGGCTTATAGAAAAAGGGGATTCCATATAGGAGCTGCTAGAATAGCCTCATTGGACATAGAACACTTGGCAAACCCTGGGGACTTGGATTTGGTTGCAATGGCCAATGCTTTGCTAAGAATGGGTGATGCTGCTTTGATTATCAATGAGGTAAGGTCTAAATCCAATGTTCAAGGAATTATTAATCTATTGAATACGCAGCCCGGTGTGTTTTTATTGTATAACTTGCACGCTGAAAGCCTATTAGATATTAGAGATAGGTTGGAATTGGTATTCGGAATCCCAGCCTCATCTATGTTTGCCACAGATAGGTACACATTCTTGAAAAAGGTTAAATTCGGAAGAAGGGGAAGAACATATAGAGTTCTAGGATATGAATATGAGAGCAATAGAAAGGAGAAGAAGTTTGCCAAGGTATTTGAGTTTGTTAGAGGGGACAACATGGGAAATTCATATGTAAAGGCATTGTTCCTGAAAAATGCCATTGCATCTTCTAAAAACTGGGATGCCTTGGATTTAAGGCACTTGGAAAAAGAACTAGATATAGAATTCATCCCACCAACCATACAAAGAAGGGCGGATGAAGCAGGTGTGCCACCAGAAGAACTAATAATGCAGGCATTTTACAAAGGATATGCTATATATAGGGTTTATAGAGCAGCCCAAGAGACCAAAAACAACAATTTATTGAAATTAGATTTCTATCTAAAGGCCAATAATTTTGCAAACAAAATAATGCTAGAACTTGAGAAAGAGCTTGGAAGGCCTGATTTTGCCCAGGCACAGGAGATCTTCAAACAACACTTTCCTAAATTAGTCCAATTAGAATTGAAACAATTGGCAGCCCAATGATATTTCCTCCAAAGCCCACCCATTTCCTAAGAATAGGGGAAAAAGTCTGGAGAGCTTATTTGGCCAAAAATTTTTTACAACATATTATCGGTATCTATGGGGTGAAATTAAGGGAAAATGAGGCCTTGGTGTTTTTATTTAAAGAGACTAGATTTTTGAGTTTTCACCATCCTTTTGGAAAAACACCCTTATACATAGGGTTTTTCAGGGACAATAGATTAATACATTTCCAAATCTTAAAACCAAGGGAAAAAACTCCCAAGGTTAAAGCTAACATGGTCATAGAATGGATTAAAGACCCTGAATTGGAACCAGGGTCAGTAGCTATGGTTTATCATGGTGATGGCAAAAAACAGATACAATAGAATTAATAAAACACCTTCGTATTTGTGTATTTTTCTATCTAAAAATATCAAAATATAGGAAAAGGTGGCTGCAAACAAAAACATATAGGGCACAAGGAATTGAGATAAAGGAGCGTTAATTGTTCCAACCAAACCTGGGATTCCCAGAGCAGCAAATATGTTGAAAATATTGCTACCGCTTATATTTCCCAAAGCCATTTCTAAGTTTCCTTTTTTGGCAGCTGCTATGCTGATCAAGAATTCGGGTAAAGAGGTTCCTATAGAGAGGGCAAACAAGCTAACAATGGCAATTGGCAAAGAGAATATTT
>WAPD01000053.1 GCA_015520875.1 Microcaldota archaeon | reverse complement strand
TACCTCCTGTAACAGCTGGTAATGGATTTCCGTATTGATCAGAGATATATACATCATTTATTTTATAATCTGCATAATCTGTAATATTTAATTGATATAGGTAGAGGTTGTTCGTTTTATCTAGTTCTGAAACAACATTGTCAGGGTCAATCAATATTTTAATTTCGTTAGGTCCCAAAGGTAGTGGAATGCCGTAAGGCATATTTGTTACAGGCCATGATGGTGGATCCCATCTCGTTTCGTTCACAGATAGATTATAAAGGTAAGTTAAATACCTGAGATTGTTCAAATAGAACCCTACTGGTGCAGAGCTTCCAACCTCTCCTTGGTTCTTTATCTTTGCCTTTACATAGATTAAAGAATTGTAGGCAGGGGTTCCAACCACAGAAATTGGTATGTAGGGATTGGATGTCGTATAGGCATATAAAGGTGGATAATAATTATCGGTAGTTGGATCTTTAATACAATAGGCATAACCAGGACAATAGCTTAAACATGCATTAGGATCCTCAAATGTTGTTACGTATTTATAATAAGAAACATCTTGAATGCTTACATTTAATGTTACAAAATCAGGTCTATTTCCAGTAACATCTCCGTTGTCTATGGCAGTTAACCAAGTTCCATAGTGAGGATTTACAACATGATATGGAACTGTTTCTTTAAGGTGGTCTGAAAGCAAGACTCCAAGATTGTTGGTTTGTGGTTTTATTCTTTGATAAGTGACTTTAGGCTGATATAGCACAGGAGATGATGTGTTTTCTTGCAGATAATAGGTGATCTCAAGCAATGTGAATGGTTCTATACTATAAACTCCTGGAATAATTACCTTTGTTCCGGTCCAGGTTAAATCACTTTGATCAATATAGGTTACTTGAGTTGTTTCAGAGATATATTTGATCTCAGCAGATTGGTCAGTTCTAAAGATAACTTCTCCAGGGCCCCAATAATCCTCAACTGTGATGTTCTTCATAGTGGCGAAGAAAGGATTTATTATTGTAATAGTGATTGTCATTAATCCCCTGGGAGTTGAATAAACGTGTTTTCTAATTAGAGATTGTATTTCAATGAAATACAATTTGGTTCCATCGCTAGCAACTATATCTAAATCTCCATCTCCTTCAAAGTCCACAGAAGCTATCCCCTTAATTGGAGCTGAGATATTGAATAGAGAGCGTTTTACAAAGGTATTGTTGTCCATTCTGAGATATTCGATTTCTCCGTTGGAATCTCCTACAATTACAGAGCTTTTATTTGTATAATAAACATCTCCGATTGTAACATAAGTTCCAGGATTGTAATAGATGTTAGGAGTAATTATTGTGATATTAATAAATGGAGACCTAATGAAGTTAATTTGTCCTAATGGATCACCAGCAATAATATCTCCTTTCCCATCTCCGTCATAATCATATGCTGTTAAAGATAGAACATTCAATGGTAGAGAAGCGTTCTTCACATAAGTTCCATTTTTAATGTAAATGGAAAGTTCATTATTGGAAGTTGCCACTCCTAAGTCTCCAACACCATCGCCATTACCATCAAATGCAACCAATCCAGTTATTGGGAACACAGTTCTAAATAGATAATGAGATATATTATAAGATTCGCTAGAAAGCAATGAATATATCTCTGTTCCATTGCTATAAACAATATCTAAAACAGTATCATTATCCAAATAAGCGGTTGTTAATGCTTGTACATCTCCTCGATATATCTCAACAAACACATGGGATTTAGGATGAACTGCATAGATTCCAGATCCATTCTTGAATAATACATAATTGCTTCCATTGATATCTAGCAATGTTAAAGAACTTGCATTAACATCTATTATGGTAACTTTTGTACCTGGAACAACATTGTCAAAGTTTGGTTTTAATAGAGGAGTTATTGTAATTGTTGTTGTGTTTTCTATTGCAACTTCATAAGCTTTTAATGTTATATGGATAGGGTCAATTGTGTCTTCGGGGATTGTCACGTTTAAGTAACCATCTCTGTATTGGCCTCTTAAAAGATTATTGCCTTGTAGGAATGAAACGCTACAATTAATTCCGATAGGACAGGTTGCTGTAGCATTTAAGCTTATTGCTGTATCCTCTCCTAAATTAGATATTCTGAATGGAATAGTTATTGTTGTGTTCTGGTACGCTGTGATATTAGAATCTGTAATAATAACTAGATTAGGTAATAGAGGTCTTACAAAGAACCTGTGTGTAAAGGTTTGTGTACCATGAACTGCTCTAATATCCACATATCCTTCTAATGGGCTGTAATCCTTTCTTATAGGTAGATTGAATATAGTGTAATTGCTCACACTTAAATTAAACGATGTGGAATTATTGAAACACTCCACTAAGACACAATTAAATGTAACTGAGACATTTGTGGCATTTTGCAATCCTATGTTTGTGAACCTTATAGGAATATTTACGATTTGATTTCTTGTTATATTGTATTGTAAGTGAGTAAAGATATCTATTACAGAAATATTTGCCAATGGTTGTGCAATATAATGATAGTTTCTAACACCGTCGCTTGCGGTTATTGAAACGTTTACAAATGGCTTTGTAAAGGTAGAAGGTAATGTTAAATATAGGGTAATATTTTTAGGAGTGTTCGTTGTAACGGTGGTTTGATTTAATGAACATGAAATACCATCAGAACAAGTTGCAGTCAATGATAGAGATTGTGTAACGTTAGGGTCTGGGACAATTGTTAATGTAAGGTTGTTTAATCCTATGTTAATTATATCAGGCGTTAATGTGAAGCTAGGGCGTGGTTGGTAAATTGTAAAGTTGTTAGGATAGGAAGAACTTATGTTATGGGCATTACATTCTACAGAGATAATTCTTGAAGTTGATAGTTCTTGTAATGGAACAAAGATATTGGCTGTGATGTTCTTGGTTGTGTTTAAGGTAAAGGTAGTTTCATTTAATGAACAGCCCCATAAATTAGGGCATACAATGGAACAGGTTACATTAGTGATAGTAGGCCTTATGTTGGTAAATGTAAGTGTTAAATTATAAGAGTGGGATGGGAATAAGGTTACATTTTCCCATATTACCGAGATTCCTCTATCGATGTATATTGTTAATGGGTGTCTGAAGGTTCTCGAAGGTGTCTTTACAGTTAAATTAACATGTTCTCTATCTGAAACAAGTCCTTGGATCGAAATATTGTAAATTACTGTAACTGTATCTCCTGTGTTAAAGGTTCCATTGGTTGGAATCCATTCACAATAAAGACCAGCTGGACATTCCAATTCCATGGTTGCATTTGTGGGAATTCCTAAATTGGAAACAACAAAGCTCCCAGTATAGTTATGTGTTAAGTTAATTCTACTAACGCTGGAAATGGACATAACAGGGTGGATTATGTCAATTGTGTAAGAAGATTCTTCTAGCACAAGACCTTGATACCATCTCTTCAATACCAATTCTAATTCATCTTCTGTGTAATTCAATGGAATTGATATGTTATAAGTTAGGTTTAGGGTTTGGTTAGGAAGCAATGTATAGAATTCAATTGAATTATTGCATGTATCGCAAGATAGAGTTACAGTAAAGTTTACTTCATAAGGTGCTAGGTTTGTTAGATAGAAATGGTGTTCGTTTTGGTAACCTACTGGGGCAGATGTAGGCAAATCATGAGAGATAGATAAGTTCAAGTGCTTTGCATATAGAACAATATTCTCGGCTAGCGTAAGATTTTCATTGTACACATAAACAGTACAATTAATCTCATTTGTTACAACTCGCGTATAAGCATCGAAGTTTAAGGTAGCATTAATAGGTAGGTCAAATGAAGAAGTATTCAATATATATGCAGAAGTACCTGGACAGATTAATTGGACGCTTGCTCCTTCTAAATCCAAACTTCCATTGTTTTGGATTGTTATATTATAATAGGTGTTTCCAATGTCTAGATAAGCGGGACTATAGGTAACATTGAGGTCTGGTTGATGCACATAAATTGGAACCATTTGATGCCATTCTTTTCCATAAATCTCTTGAACGATGAAGTCAAAGTTTTCATAGGATTTTGTTTCAGTTATTGGAACTGAAATCGTTACATTAATTGTTTTTGTTCCGTTTACTGGAATGGATGGAATTGTTGTGTCATTATAGGTTATCGTCCAATTTATTGGAACATAGGACATGTTTAGATAAGATAAATCCAAAGTCCAGTTACCGTTGTTTGTTATATTGAATAGGAAACTCTTGGTCTGTCCTGGATATAGATAAATTAAAGGATATTCTACAATGATGTTAGGTTGTAAAACAGCAAAGCTTAAATTATGGTCAAAGCTCTTGTAATCATTGGAAATTCTTAGGATCAAGTTAGCTGTAGAGAAATAATAATATGGTGACACAGATGCGTTTAAGTCCACAATATAGCTGTTGCCTTGGGCCAATACAGGCATTGAAGTATTACCACATGTCCAACCAGCAGGACATACTAAAGCAATAGAACTGTTTACTAAATCGTAGTCTCCAGTGTTGTTAATTGTAAACGAAAGTTGGTTTGTTGTCTTTCCTAACCAAGATTGATTTACAGAGATAACAAAGTGAGGTTGTGGAACATGCAAAATATTTCTAAATCTCCACATCCTTCCGTTTTGTTCCAGGATAGTTAGGTTAACGCTGTAATTGGTGGATAGGTAAGTTTGAGGTAGTGTAATTGTTAATGTTAGGTTGATTGATTCATTAGGATTTATTAAGGGGATATTGGTTTGGTTTAGGGCACAGGAAGTGGAACAAATTGGAGAAAGAGTTGCAGGCAAGCTTTCCCTATCCCCAATGTTGGTTATTGTTAATGTTAAATTATTTGTTCCGTAGTTAAGAGTGGTTGGAGTTATATTTAAAATAAGGTTAGGTTTAGAAATTCGAAGGATTATCCTATTAGTCCAGGTTCTTCCAACAGGGTCCTGCATTGAAACAATAGCAGTTCCATCTATGATAGCACTTAATTGGATAGCTGAGAATGTTAGATTAATAGATTGACCAGGAAGTAATGTAAAGGAATTAGGAGTTATGTTACAATAGAAGCCTGGAGGGCAGTTTACTGAAGTGATAACAGCCCTTGCTTCTGAACCACCTGTATTTATTACAGGATAAGTGATGTTTGAAGTGACATTTGAAACAGGTAATACATAATCGCTAGCGCTTAGGAAAGGTTGTAATACACGTACATTCAACAATATAGTATCGGCACCTACAGATGATGTATAGGTTAATGGAATGTTGTAAACTCTGGAAGTATAATTATATGGTACATAAATTGTGACATTGAGATAGGAGCTATCACCTGGGCCCAAAGAGATAGGTGCACTTACTAAAGTACAATTTATACCAAGATCACAATTCAAGTTGTAGGTTAAATTGGAGATGGATGCATCTCCATCATTGCTTATGTTATAAACTAGCATTGTTAGGTTTTCTAGTGTTGTTGTATAATTAACCGGAGAAATCACTATGTGTGGGGAAAGAGCATCCACATTTACAGGAACTAACATTGTTGTGTTATAGGTGTTTTCACTAGCTCTGACGTGTATTGTTTGGTCAGGTAAAGCCTCTCCCAGAGGTAGCGAAATTGTTAAATTAAAGGTTTCTACGCCTGTTAATGTTGAGAATGCACTTGGATAAAGATTACAAGAATATGGATAATAACAATCGTCTACGCTTAATAATACATTAACGAGGCTTGGAGTGAGTTGTGGTGAAATGTTAAATGTTAATGTGACATTTGTTCCTGTTTCTAGTGAAACGTTTACCTCAGATGGAGTTATGTTTAAATAGGATGGATCATTCCTAAATGTTAATGGAATTGTTATGGAATTATTGGCAAGGTCCCAACACGTTATATTTACATCATGAGTACCTGTAGGATAAGTTAGATATAATTCGGTTTGATTTGTTACATTTACAATCGTTCCATCTACTGAACATATTGTGTAAGGTGATAGATTATCGATAGAGCTAAAGTTATATAATACAGTATTTCCTACAAATACAGTTCCATTAATTGGAGAATATACAGTCACATTAGGAGGTGTTGTATCATAGATATAAAGCAATGTTGTGTTGTTGTAATTACCAGATGGGTCTGCACATTCTATTGTTACATTGTGTGGTCCTTCTACTGGAGGCAAATTAACTGTAACATCTCTTGGAACATCCCTTTGTGCTGTGAATGAAGTTGATGAAATGTTACAAGATAATATTTGTGAGTAGTTATCATGCACAACTATAGAAATATTAAAGGTTGTGTTGTTTACATATGTTAAATTCGTTAATACTTCTATCCAAGGAACATAGTTTTCAAGGTAGGTTGCATAACAACCAGGGTGTCCGTTTTCAGACCATTGATAGTATGTATTACAAATATCGTTTAATCCATTGGCAGATGAAACATTATAAATATCCATATAATTGAATGTAAATCGTGATAATTGTACATTAGCTGTTCCAGCATCTAAATAGAGACCATATTTATTGTTGGAACTATTTACCTGCAATATTTGAGGGTTGCCATATTTTACCCAGATACCTTTATTAGCTCCATAGATGCCACATTGGGATAATGTTCCATCACCTTCTATAATAACACCGCTCTGGTTTTCATTAGAGATAATGTAAACATTGTCACAAGTAAAGGTCTTTGAAACATTTAAGTATATACAAGCATCTTCATAGGATGGTGTATATAGGTCAACTTTGGCTACAACTGTACTATAAATAGGATTTTGCAACATGTCATTACATTCTCCACATGAATAACATTCTCCGCTACCGGTTTTTATAAAGTAACTAAATTGTGATACAGTGCTTTGGGAATCTGCACAAGTTACATTTAGATAATAATAACCTGCAAGTGGTAAGTAGTAAGGTGAGGTAAAGGATTCGTTGGCGCTAAAGTTATAGATTAAAGTGTCATTTAGTGTGATATTACATGAGACTTCTGAGATGTTCTCATCTGAAACATTTACAATAATGTTAACAATAGGTCCTGTAATTGTGGAATTATTTGCAGGGGAAGTTATATTAATTTGAGGTGGGAAGTTTGTTGGGATATTGTAATCATAATAAATGGAAGTTCCTCCAACTGTCCAACAATAGGCTCTAATTGTGTTAGTTCCGATGATAAATGGAAGTGTTGCATTTATTATACCTTTTTTAGAAACCAATAATGTCTTGTTAGAGTTATTTAGGTTCTCAATTTCACATCCCACATACTCATTGAACAAGGTTGAAACATTGAAGAATAGGGTTGTATTTGTTTGATTTGCAGAGGCTGGCCCGATAAATTCTATTGAAACATTATCTACAATAACGGAACCTGTTTTATTGTAATTAGGACAGGAAATTGTCCAGTTATAGATTCCAAAATCAAACGCATATGAAACAAAATCATAACCTGCAGATATATTGAAAGGTGTACAAATTCTATCGTTTGAAGAATTATATTCAAAATAAGTTGGGTGTGTATCATGTTGCAAAGGAGTTTCTACATAGAAGTAATCGTTAACCTCTTCCCTATACAAACTAGCCGTGGAGGTGTGGAAACTTTCATTTAATACAATAACTTGGAACACTAAAGGATAAATAATTGTATCTGAGTAATTGGAGGTAACTGTAATGTTAAGGGTAGGGGAGGCACTTTCGTTTATCAGAATTTCATTCCCTCTCTCTATCCAGCTCAATACGTATTCTTGGGCTCTACCAAAAATCCAGTAGTAGCTTTCAGCTGTTGAAGGAATATATGTGCTATGATCATAATAAACAACACGTGCATAAGAAGTGCTATTTCTTAAGTAAACTCTTAAAGACGAACCATAATAGGAAGGCTCTCCAGAATACATTAAATTATCTACATAGATTAGGTTTGACACCCTACTGGTACCTGTTAAGGAAGGTGGTGTTAATATATCAAATGCTCCTAAAATTATGTAATTGGAAACATTTTCTAGCATTAATGAAGCATTAGGATATAAGAAAAGAGTTCCATTAATGTATTGGGCATTTGTAGAATGGGAAACCAATGTTGTATTGTTTAATGGTAATCCTAAAGAACCAGTTCCACCATTTCCAAGATATAGAGTTAGATAAGTGTTGTTGACTGGACTATAAACCAATAATTTTATTGCACCAGGGTAATCGCTCCAATAATGAACGTATGGAGATTGTACTGACAATACCCTAAATGGAACAAATTCTTGTTCTCCTGAACTATTTACAATTGTAATATTGTAAAGGTCCCCTGCAGAGGTGTAATTTATTTCAAGCGTTAGATAATTGATCCCTTGAGATAAGTCAGCATTATAGATAATTCTAGAGTGGCTAAATGGATCTTTCCAAGAGAAATATTGTAAAGAAGTTGGTGGTACAGAACAGGTGCTATTTGAAACGCTACAATTAACTTCTACACTGGCTTTTTCTCCTTCAGCTAAACCTAAATCACACACATATGTTCCAGAATTTATGTTGTTAAAGGTACATTGACTTGATCCATTTACAAACACCTCACATGTTACAGGCGTTGTCTCATAGTTAATCAAATTAAACGTGAAGTTAGTGGTATTAACAATTGTTCCATTTACAATAGATGTTGAAACTCTACAACCGGTTGCTAATGCGTAACTGGTATTATCCGCAATACTATTTTGTCCTTTTGCTAGTCCCAAATATGTTAAATATACTGGAACATTTAAGGTGCTATTAAAGAACAATGGCCAATAAGTTCCAGAGAGATTATATTGCTTAAACAACAAACCTTTTCTTATTGTTAGCCAAGTATCTGTAGAGTTTACATTATAGAGGAACTCTATTTCTCCGTAAATGTTTGCATTGTTAAATTGGAATACGTTAGAAGGTCCTCCAGACCCAGAAGATGATGGTGGCTCAAAGTGTACATAATCTAGCCACACTAAATTGCTTCCACCCCCATAACAACAATCTCTATAATAAGTCCATGTTAAAGTATAAGTACCTGGTGATAATGTAACTCTTTTTTCTTCCCAGTTTACCTCTCCAGATTCGATAAAGATGGTTGTCCCGTTAATAGTGAATTCAACTTCATCATAACCGCTCTCAGTACTCACTTTCCACCAGAATACCAAATCAGCAGAACTGTTCAAAATAACCGTAGTTGAAATAGTTGTGCTCTCATCATCATTGATTGCTCCAGACTGTGCAGCAAAGCTTCCCTCATAAACTACGCTTGATTGCACAGTCCACAATTGATCTCCAGAAGTAGTCCAACCTGTAAGGTCTCCTGTCTCAAAATCTCCGTTTGTTATATTTGGTAAGGTTCCTGAAGAGCTACTATTATTGGAGGATGGCGGCATTAAGAAAGTTCCTCCATAAAAACTTCTGTTAAATGAAAGATTTAGCAGAGAAGTTGTATCGTTCCTAAGTTCGAGGATTTTTCTATCATAGTAAGTTGTATCATATCCATAATATCTCCAGATTAATTGGTCCCCTGCATCAATATTCAAGTTTAGAGTTCCATTTACCAAGTAATCTGAAAGTAAATTGGAAACAAATGTTGGGGTAGAAGTTCCAGGTGATGTAATAATTAATTGATGGGTGCCAGGGCTCATCGAAGCATTAACCCATAGTCTATTAATTCCGTCCCAACCGTATTCAACAGGCGTTCCATCCAGTTCTACATCAACATTGACAGGATAATAAATTCCCTGATATAGGTCTTGAATTTCACCAGGTGTTAAAGGTCTTGCAAATATAAAGAATTCGTCCCAGTAACCATACTCTTGAAGGTTTATATAGTCCACTAATGGAAACGAGGATACTGTAGTAGTGTTGACAAATGTTCCATCTATGTAAAGATCCAATTGTGAATTACTTCTGTTCCAAACCAATGTATACATATGCCATTCATTAGGTTCAAATGAATGGTATACACGAGAAGTACCAACATAGAAATAGTATTGACCATATGAAGACACCCATCTAAAGCTATAGGTATTCGAAGTTAGCATAGATATGGATGAATAAAGACCCGCTCCTTTGTACCAGAACGAAATGGTAATCCCAGGTGATGTATTATAAGCAATAGAAAGACCCCTTATTCTCAATGAAAAATCTTTATAAATTCCTTTTCCAAATTTACCGGGCACCAAATTATAGTATCCTTCAAACACACCTGGACCAGGAGAATATTCATTAAATGGTACTGTCTCAAATCCATTGTAATATAATAAACCTTCTAAATTCATTAGAGGATTTTCCACATAGAAAGGTCCAGAAACAGCATCAGAAACTGTTAAATTGTGAGTTGCAATCACTTCTTTCAAAGTGATGTTTTCCATTGAACCAACACATCTTACAGAAATATTGTCCAGTAGATAAACTTCATCTATTAAGACAGTCCCCCTTTTGTCTAGACTAATATTAACGCTTTTGTAGTTCAAAGGCACGTATCCATAACTCCAATTAGAACTTGTCGGCAACAACTTAACATAGTTTACATTTAAGTAAGGGCCATCAGACTTATAAACTAAAAACAGGGCTTTATAGAGATTATCTAAAGGTCTTTCAGCTTTCATCTCACCCCAACTACTAGATACATATAAAGATAATGAATAGTTCCCCATTAAGCTATCGTTAACTATAGACTTTGTTCCAGAACCAGCAACATACCAATTGGAATATGTTCCATCTTCAAATCCAGAGTTATTCAAATAAACAACATCCGCACATACAATGGAATAGTTCCCATATCCAGAATATGTTAGATCATGGGTTGTTCCATAAGAAAATGCAACAGGTATGCTTTCCATAAACAAAATACAAAGCTTATTGCTAGAGGTAGTAAATGTTAAAGAATTACAATTTGGAGCATATGAAATGTTTGTAACATTATAATCAACAAATGGTGTTCTTACAATAGGATATATAGAAGAAAGGTTTACATTCTTTAGTTGAACATATGAATTCCAAATGTTAACGCTGTTGTAAGGGTCTTGTAAAGAACTATTTTCTATAGTCACATTTCCCTCTTCACCAATAACCCTACCAGTAACATTATTTAGAGTAACATTTGGGAAGGCATAATACCCCATTTTGTATATAGTCCATGAAACAGCACTTACGTTTTCAGCATATCCTGAAAATATGCCAGGGTCACTGTCATAGGATTCGAATGTATGAATGATTGAGTTTACCAAGCTCCAGTTTTGGCTAGAATCACTCCTGAACCTAGAGATATTTGAAGATGAGATAGAGTAATTGCTAAGCCTGTATGTAGACAATAGGTCCATTGAAGTATATTCTATTGTAACATTGTTGATTTCCACCAATTCTGCCCAAGAAGCATTCACCTTTACATAATAATTCTCTCCAGTATCAAAGTTTAAGCTTGAGAAATTGCCCAAAGCAATTAAATCATTGGAATTCCTCACAACCAGTCGTGTAGAGTTATTAGCAATTGCCAGAACATCATTGCTAAATGCAATAAATGTGGAATTCTTAGGACTAGATCCTAAATTCAGAGTAACACTATTCCCATAAAGTAAAACATTCTGATAACGTCCTCCGAGATAGTTAACAACAATATCAGAAGTATTAGGAATGCTTATTGTTCCGCTGACATTATATCCTATAAATGTATCACACTCACTTGGGAGAGGATAATTAGCATAGAAACAAACTGTTTCATTAACTATTGTGAAATTCTCACTATACACATTCTTCAAGTAAAGAGGAGAAGGTAACCAAATAGAGGTTTCATAAGCCCCCGTAGGATAGAAAGTTAGATTAACGAAAGATACATTTGTTAAAGCTCCAATTTCAAAAGTATCTCCATATCTTCCAATAGCTGCTTCTCCTGTTACCAATGCATTGGAAATATTTGTAAAGTTCCAGATATTTTCATAGATATAGGTTGTGTTAGTTAAATTTAGCGTAATGTTTCCTTCTCTAATATTGACAAATCGAACTTCACGTCCATAATTTGAGCTAAACTCTCCTTGAAGCCTAAAGTTCAAAGCCCCAACATTGGTTATATTCAATTTTACTATGTTGGTTAAGTTAAAATTAAGGTCAAGATAATCTAAAGAATTGGCCCGGAAATAAAACGTTTCTATTGAGATATTTTCTATAAAGAAATTAGAGGAGTTAACATAGATGCTATTGGCAAATAAATAAGCATTGTTGGATTCTCCTAAAACGCCTTTTCCCTGATCAAATATCAAATTCCCTTCATTATAGGTTCCATTAAAGACATAGAATATAGTATTATTGTAAATGAAAACGCTAGTTAATGCAGAGCTAAAATTTCTATAACAAGGGGAGAAACCTCCACAAATACCATCATCATCTATGTAAATATAATCGGCATAAACTGGAATAATCAATGAATAATTGACAGTATAGGCAAGCCCTAAAAGGGCAATCAAACTAATCAATGTGCGCAATAAGTTCATGGAAACCTGCCTCGCTTCCTACATTAAATAATATTGTAGTTGAGCCATTTATAAACATATTATACAAAGGTGTGCCTTTATAGTAAAATGTGATATTTCCTTCGTAAGGTGTATATGTTGGGTAGTAATAAGCTTCAACATTAACCAATGCCATTGTATTTGGGATATATACAGGTTGGTCCTTTGTCATATTTATATACCAACCATATACTTCAAATGTATATGGTAAGAACAAAATTGGATATCCAGGGCCATAGGTTCCTTGTATTGGATAATCTTTTTTACCAGCTTTCTTTAACGTTAAATTAGCCTCATAGTATGTTCCAACATAGGAGAAATTCAACTGCACAGGTTCATAAGAACCACTGCTAAAGTTGAAGTATTCATCCTCTCTTTGATAAAGCCATACTTGTCCAGAACCATAGCTCTCAAAGTCTGTCCCATTAAACACCTTCAAATCAACTTGCATTGTTAGATTATGGGAAATGTTGAAAGGACCCGGAGGTAATGAAACAGGATCTAGGTAATAATAAGGCCCCATATAGAATGTCCCAACACCTCCATTATAATATCCATTACCAGCAGAAACATCATAGGCTGGATTAAATGAATTATTATAACCGAGGTAAATAGCAATTCTTCCACCTCCACCAGAACCTCCAGAGCTAGAATCACCCCCTATAGCAAATGTGTAAACAATGTTAGATGCATTTCTCAAGAATAACAAAATAGAGCCTCCTGAGCCACCACCTCCATAGCTATCGCCATCTTCACCAGAAGCATCTAAGCTCGTGTAATTCTCAAACAATGCTTGGTTTACATACAATAAAATCATTCCACCTCCAGCTCCACCCAGATTATAGGGAGTATAAGTTCCTCCAGCAGATCCTAAGTGAACAGGATTTGTTAGGATTCCATAAGTGGATCCTCCACGAGAGCCTCCACCAACTCCTCCATAACCACCACCATGACCTCTATAGTAATAATAGTCACCAGCACCAGGACCTAAACCAGGTCCTAGAGAATAGTTCTTCCCATAACCCATACCCGTTACATTCATGGAAGAGTTTTCATTCATGAACAAAGTACCAATAGTTGCGTTGATGTAATTGTTTAAAGAGAATGGATATGGAGGGTGTGTCATCAAACTATTTGTTAAATTAATATAAGAATAGGTTTGAGAAACATTAAATATTCCGATAGAGGCATTTACTACATAGATCGGTATTGTTAAATGAGATGGTATAGGGGTGTATGTTGTATAATAGGCTTTTTGTTGGGTGTTTCCATCTTTTATAATTAAAGATTCTTCACCTGTTTGCAAATTATGTAAATAAATGGTTCCAGCTCCCGCCTGGTCCACCATCCTGGTTGGAAGATAATTAGAAACATCTTGGCCTCCGCTTGCACTTATTCTATCTAAACCTAAGCTAGAGTTAACATCATAATAAATGGCAATTCTTCCACCACCCCCTAGTGCTCTACAGTAATAATCAGAGTTTCCACCATCTGCACTTACAAATCCATTATTAGTGAAGTTTCCATAGATTATAATAGAACCCCCAGAGGCTCCGCCTGTTGTTCCACTTGCATCAATTGTTCCATTATTTACTATTTGAGAGAAATTCAACAATAGAGCACCTCCTGCATAATAAGGGCCATTACAGGCTGCTGTAGAACCTATCTCAGTGGGCCATTTATAATCATCATAGGCACGAGGATAGGTTAAATTGTTCCAAGTATAGTTTTTATTATCATAAATGGAACCCAATCCTCCATGAGAAGCCCCTATATAAGTATATGTTCCAGAAGATCTAGAGATAGCTCCATAAGGACCCTCTCCTTTATAT
>WAPD01000052.1 GCA_015520875.1 Microcaldota archaeon | reverse complement strand
CTCTAGGGGTTTCCATTTATCCACTATTTCCCCATTTTCAATTTTAATGAAAGAGCCTTCATCTATAGGATCTTTATAATTAATTTTTTTCTCGCCGTATTTGTCGATAATAACTAACTCTTTTGAACGAGTTGCCACTCTTTTAACATAAGCTTTTTCTGCCATAATCTCACCTTACTTATCCGATTCCTTTTTATTCTTTAGCCTTATAAATAATGGAACAATGCAGGGGTCGCCAAGTCTGGTCAAAGGCGCTGGACTTAAGATCCAGTCTCGAATGGGTTCGTGGGTTCAAATCCCACCCCCTGCATGATTTAGAAGGTTATCTTCTAGATCTTCCAGCGCCCCTTCTATTTCTACTATTATTTCTATTGCTATCTCTACTGCCTCTATTACCGCTTCTTCTACCATCCCTTCTGTTGCTTTCACCCTGTCTGCTATCTTGATGCCTATATACTTTTACTCTTCCTTGTTCAGAATTTCTCCTAGATCCTCTCTGTCCTTCTTGTCTTCTTTTGCCTCCGCTTCTTCCACGTCCATTTCCTTCACGTCCTTCTGGATTATATGGGCGTCTTTTCCAATTTCCGTCTCTGTGGGGGTTTTCTCGTCTTCCTTGCTTTCTAGGTGCATTTGCGTCGAATACTGGTAAGGCCTCACTTAATGTTATGGCTTTACCTTTCTTCCCAATTCTTCCAGTTCTTCCAATCCTATGTTTATGTGTTTTTTCATCCCTTGCTTCATCGTAGTTTATTACTAAATCCACATCTGGAATATCTATACCTCTAGCCAATACATCTGTTGCTATAATTACATTGACTTTTCCATTCTTGAATAAGCCCACCATATTCTCTCTTTTTCTTTGGCTTAAATCTCCATGGATTATTGCATGCCTAATACCCCATGCTCCTATTTTCTCTGATAACCAATCAACACCTTTTTTTGTTGACATAAAGATAATTGTTTTTTTGTCTGGATCTAACAAATTTCTCAATGTGCTTAATTTTTCTCTTCTTTCTACAGGTATCTTCTCATGTTCAATGTCAAAATTATCCTCTTCTAATTTTATTGTTTCAAAGTCTCTGTCCATTAATTTCTTCAATTCTTCATGCAATGTAGCAGAAAATAAGCCTACTTGTTTAGGTTCAACATAATCAAGAATTTCAGTAACATCCTCAAGGAAACCCATTTCTAACATTTTGTCTCCTTCGTCTAAAACTGCCACATCTACTCTGTCTAGATTACCTCTATTTACATGATCTAAACATCTTCCTGGAGTTGCAATCAATATATCCCAATGCTTGTTTAATCTTTCAATATCTCTGTCTACAGATGTTCCACCATAAACTACTAAGGTCTTTTTCCAAGGCAGTAATTTTTTAGCTTCTTCCCACACTTGCTTTGCTAACTCACGTGTTGGAGTTAATATAAGTGCTTTGCCCTTAGTGTTTCCTATAGGCAATAAGAATGCAGCAGTTTTTCCGGAACCTGTTTTGCTCAATACAAACACATTTTTGCCCTGAGTCATAACAGGTATTACTTTTTCTTGCACATCTGTTGGAGCCGAATAAACTTCTTTGACTCTATCCACTATCCTTTTATTTAATCCTAGGTTTTCAAAATTCATTATTTAACCTCTAATCCCTTCCTCTCCCAATCTAAAATGAGAAAAAGAGTTCTTTCTAAGTTTATTGATAGGAGTGTTTATAAAGGAGCTCCATTAGACCCTTCTAATTTTTTATCTGCTTAACTTCCATCTTTCCTGACTATATGCTTTTTAAATGTTTTTTCCATGGTTTATTGATATACAACCTATTCTACTATATTTAATTATATGTTTATATTATATGGTCCAACAGGCATATTTAAAAACATTATCCAACATAATAGAGGGCTATGTCAAACGCACAAAAAAATGCAGAAGAGATAAGGCGCATTAAACCGCGATTATTGAAGAGAGCCATTAGGGATAAAAAGAAGGTTATACCTCCTTATAAATTCCCAAATTTAGGTATAGTATTACACACTGTCT
>WAPD01000051.1 GCA_015520875.1 Microcaldota archaeon | reverse complement strand
GTTTACAAGTGTGCCTTTTACAACTGCGTTTACAAAATCGGGGAACCTCATCTTCTTTACTTCCTCTATAATGGCAGCGTCAAAGGCCTTTCTTAAGTTCTTTTTCACTGTATGAGATACCTTTTTCAATGTAACAAGCATGGATTTTACCCTAACTTTTTGCCCGTCCTTCAGCTCTATATCTAGAACATTGTGAATAACACTTCTTCTTTTCCTAGCCAAAGACTTTAAATAAGAGAATGCCATTTCATAACCGTCTGTTTCTGTTACCACTTTAGAACCATCTACGCGGACTGCCCTTAGATTAACTGCTGAATATAAACTTTCAGGAGAGATTTGACCTGTAATATCAGATATTGGAACTTTGATAATTCTTCCAGGAATGTTATCAGGATCATGAGAGATAATCTCCCCTATTACTTTTCCTTCTAAATAATCGGGCGTAACTACTTCATACCATTTCTTTAATTTCCATTTATCTGTTCCTTTCTTTCTCTTAACTTTTGCCATATTACCTCACCAACAATGCAGCGGTTTCAGGTGTGTACTTCCACTTAGGGTCAAGAACTCCCTTTCTCTTATAATACTTAACCAACCTATTTATCTTGGAAACAATATGTTGGTATTTAACCTTGTTGTGAATATCTTTTTTATTCCTTTGCAGATGATTGTGCAATCTAACAGCCTTCCTTAACAAGGATAATAAATCTTCAGGCAATTTCAACAATTGCTCCCTTCTAAGCACATCATATAATTTTGCTTGGAAAACAGCCCTTATAGATGGAACACCATAAACATCCCTTAATATCATTCCTATTTTGGAAGGGGCTTCTCCCTGCCTTGCCAACTTAATTATAATTTGCTCTACTTCTTCTTTAGATAGTTGTTGCCATTCAGGCACTTCCCATCGCTTTGGATGTCGGGAGCGACTTTTCCCATGTTTCTTTGAATGTAATCTAGCCAATGTTTCACCTCATCCTTATATTTCTAGCATAGTTTTTTAAAGATTCACCTGATGTATGAAGTTGTTCTTTCTTTCTCTGCTGTTTGGACCTCGCTTTCTATTTTCTTTATCAATTCCTTTGTTTTCTTTATCTTCTCATCCAATTCGCTTAAATCCAATTTCAAATTATAGCGTTTGTTTAGAACATCCAAAATATCCTTGGCTGCTGCCACATCCACAAAATTCCCAAGTGTTGTTCTCAATAAAACAACAGATGGTATCTTATAATATTTCGCAATAGATGGAACTAAACCCGCTATACCAACAATAGCTCCTTTAGCCTTTCCTACCATCCCATATTGAGAATATTCCTTCAATATTTTTTTGTTATTGCCAACGATGTAAATCTCGCTAACATTTGTTCCGGTGGCATAGCCCCCTATTGTGATAATTTCCTTTATCTTAAGCTTCTGAAATAATTCAACCAAAGTATATGCTAATTCATATTGGCCTGGGGAATCCATAGGTTGCACATCTCCTAGAACAAATAATAATTGCTTATGTCTATAGATGGAAACTTTCACAAGTCTAAGCATTCCTGATTTTAGCATCATAGCCTGATGGGGGAAGCTTGGGACAACAATTTCACCTATCTTTTCTGCCTTTAACACCTTAACCAAAAACCTAACCACAGTCTGTCCTATTAAACCAATACCTGGGAAACCAAGAATAGCAGTGTTTAACTTTCTAGGTTTTTTGGTTAAATATACTTGGGACCTTATCATGATATAATTGGGGAAGTAGGTATTTAAAAATCATTAGTAGAGTTGAGAATCCCACATTATATAAAGGGTAAGCGTTCTACTGGGACGGGGGGCATAGGTTTCTATCATGAATTCCAAAGTCCTTTCTACTTTATTATTATCCTTAACAGAATCCTTAAACACTATAGGCTCGTATTTGGGTCTATTAACCGTCCATAGTTTACTATGTCTTATACTAGCAATAGATCCCCCAACAAAAACTCCCTTTACTTCAACTTCAGGATAAGAGTTATCATAATACTCTTTATATTGGGTATGGGTAACACGAAGGATGTAAAAATATTTGCTCCCATCAGAGAATTCCTTTGTAATAGCATCTGTTTCATAGGTCTCGCCCACATTCAATTGAAGCCTTATAGTGGCAGGGTTATTCAATAAATCTTGGACTCTTTGATCCTGGTAAGAACAAGCAGCCAACAATGGAACTAAAGCTAATGGAACCAAGGCCCATCTAGCTTTTTTCTTGAATGCTTCCCTATAACGGGCAAATAGATCCCGGGTCTTCTCTTTAATTCTAAGAAAGTCCTTTGAAGTTTGTTCTAGTGTTTTAGTTTCTTCTCCTCGTAAATAGGTTTGCCCCATGCTATCACCTGTTTTCCTATTCTTGCCATTAATTTCCCTTCTTTAATATCGCTTAAAAGTTCCAGCGCCTCATCTTTTTGTAAAGTATAAAGCTTATCTAAATAGGAAAATTGAAAGGTTGTTCCAACCCTTGAAATAACAGCAGATAATGATTTTACAAGATTTCCAAATGCCTTTTTCAATGCTTTTATTATACCTGTTTTGTTTAATTTGTAAACTTCTAAAAAGGCATTTACAGAGGATTCCCAATTATCCCCATCAAAGAAACCATATTTCTTGGAGATGAAAGATGAAATAGCATTATTAAAAACATCTAATAAAAGCTCCTTTGCATCACCCTCATAAGTTCTCTCAAAGATGAATCCTTCAGGCTTCACAAACTCCACATACTGGGGAGGTAATTGATACATGATTATATTTTGGAACAATAGTTATTAAAAGCTCTCTTTTCAATAATAAAATGTGATATATAATATAGCGGGCAAGGTTTTTTATGCAAACGGAGATTACAACAATGCTATGTATGCTTTTCAAAAGGCCCGCTCCCTTGGGGAAGATGATTTACTCTACCTTGGTTTGTCATATTTAAAACTTTTCCAAAGGTATGCTTCTAAGAATTACTTAGAAAAAGCAATAGAATCATTTAAGAGAATAAAAAAGCTAACTCCAAGAGTAAAACAAATACTGGAAGTTTTTGAACAAATACCAGAATATGGGGCCTTTATGAAACTCTATATAAAAAACCAGGAAATTAACACAAACGAAGACCCCTTAATAGGAGACTTAGAAAAGTTCCTAAGAGAGCACGGGAAGATCTATCCCAAGAGATCATTAATAAAATATTGGGAAAGCTCTAAGAGATATCCTTTAATGGACCCTGTAATGTTAGCCCAATTGGTATTTTATTCCTTGTATCAAAGAAAACCTATGTCTGAAGAGTTATTGGAAGAGATGGTAGAAAAGAGGTTTTTTCCTTTAGGGTATAATCCAAATGAGGTTCCCCACATAATAAAAAGGAAGCTTAGAGAGATCTATAAACTAGATCAGGAAATTTTAACATTGTCTCAATTAGTGAGATCTACTGGGTTAATTGAGGATAGACTACACAAGAAACATCAGCAACTGTTAAAAAGTGTAGAAAGGGTATTCCCAGCACTGTTGGCCTTCTTCCCCAGGGAAAAAACCTCCTTATTATACAATGCAATAATAAAATCCCTAAGGTCATTAACACCAGAGCAAAAATGGAAACTTCTGGAAAGGGTTGGCTATAATTAAAAACCATTTCCATTTATATTATGGACCTTTATAACATTGTAAGGAAACACGCCCTAAAAAATAAACTGGATTATGAAAAAGCAGATTTTAAATCTGTGATGAGCAGGGTTTTATTTGAACATCCTGAATTGAAAACCC
>WAPD01000050.1 GCA_015520875.1 Microcaldota archaeon | reverse complement strand
TTGTAATTGTAATATTGTTATATGCTTGTATGCTCACACCTGTATTACCCGCTACAGAAAAACCCCTTCCATCCAATACAACATTAGAGCTTCTTATAACTATACAAGTGCTAGAACTACTTACACTATTGACCAAATAATACTCTCCAGGATTATTTATCACAGTACAGCTATTAATAGGTGTGGCCGAGAAAACAGTAGCTAGCATTAACAATAATATTAACATTACTATTTTGTTGGTTAGGTCTGTTTTAAAATATTTTTCTCCATTACCTTCTATGAACACCTTGTGACACAGAATACTTTTTAAATCCCTTGGATAAAGTTGTTTTTATGATAGATATTCATTCCCACCATTACGATTACCAAGGTTCCATTGAGTTTATCACATGCGGTTATGATTTAGAGACATCTAAAAAGTCTCAGTTTGTAGGGATAGCTCCCCAAAATGCCCTAAAAACCAGTTTAGAGGATATTGAGAAAATAGCAAACCTTGCTCCAGATGCTTTGGGAATTGGAGAGATAGGGATGGATTATAAATGGGCAAAAACACCTGAAGAAAGGGAAAAACAAGAGGAAATCTTTTTACATCAATTGGACTTAGCCTCCAAATATAAAAAACCTGTCCAAATCCATTGTAGAGAATGTTTTGAAGATATTCTGGAATTGTTGGAAGGGTTCCAAGGAAAAATATTATTTCATTTCTTTTCAGGCGATCTGGAACATTATAAGAAAATTCTGGATAATGGATGGTTTATTTCAATTCCACCAGTTCCATCTTCAAGGAGAAAACGCGCCATTCTATATTCCTTGGAAGGAGTTACTACAGAAACGGATTCTCCCTATGTAGGAAAGTCTCCAGAGGATGTTAAAAATTCTATAGAATGGATTTCAAAGATAACAAAAAAACCCTTTTCCGAGATTGAGAAAATAACGGAAGAAAATGCTAGAAGATTTCTGGGACTTTAGCCCTGTTATAGTTGTTGCCCTTGGAATCCTATTTATCATATTTTCCCGTAGGTTGGAAAAAGGAAAAAGAATAGAGAGACTGGAACAATTGATTCATGAAGAAGTAAATAGGGTTAGAAAATCTCATGGTTTGAAACCTTTGGAATGGGACCCTTTATTGAATAAAATCGCAAGGGAACATAGCGAGGACATGGCCTTGAAAAACTATGTTGATCACAAAAACAAAAAAGGAGAATCTCCCTCGGATAGGGCCTTACGCCATAGGTACCCAACATCGATTGCAGAGAACATCTACCAAGGTTTCCTCTATAAAAAAGCATATTATAAAAACGGGGTTCCCATCGAATATGATTGGCTTTCTGATAGAGAAATGGCAAAAGAGGTTGTAAAGGGTTGGCTAAACAGCCCAGGTCATAGGAAAAATCTTTTACATCCACATTATAGAAAAGAGGGCATAGGTGTGGCAATAACAAAAGACTGGAAAATATTAGTTACACAAAATCTATCTTAATCTTTTTTCTCCCAAAGTGATTTCAACCACTCTTCTATATCCCTTCTCTTTTTTCTGATATCCTCTATTTTCCTCTTATCTTCTTCGATTTCACCGGCCTTATCGGACACCGCTTCTGGCTCCCTTAACCTTAGGATCTCCAACTCTTTTTGAAGAATCTTAACATGGTTTTTGATTTCTTCTAATGTTCCATAGAGTTTCTTAACTGTCTCATAATGTTGATCTATTGTTTCAAGTCTTTCTTCAATATTTTCAAGCACTTTGAGACCGGTTAAGAAGGAATCGCTTGTTAAGAATAGATCCATTTGTTCTTTTACGTGTTCTGCCTCTTCTAGTTTCTCATGCAATGCTAGGTTGAGCTTTGCTATTTTATTTTCTATAGATTCCAGATCTTTTTGATAGTTCTCAATATAGGAAACCAAGTTATCTGAGATTTCTCTCAAAGCCTCTAAAGACTTTATTTCTTGACTTATTACTTCTCCAACTCTACCCACTTCTGCTTTATAGCTATCTAAATAATGGTTTATTCTTTCTAAAATCTTTCCAAGTTCCTGAGCATAATAATAGAATTCATCTAAGTCCCCAGCGCTTTCAAGCAATTGTTCCCATTTCTCCAGCTTCTCCTGTAGCGAAATAGCTTCTTTTAATAGCTCTGGGTCTATTACGTTTTCTAGGTTTTTTGCTATTTCAGCATTTACTATAACTTGTTCTGCAAGCTCAGAGGCCTTCCTTTGTAATTCATTAAGTCTATCTGAAAGCTCCTTTATTTTCTTCTCCATTACCTCTATGGGACCGCTTACCATTGAAAGTTCCTGTGTTATATGCTCTATTTCTTTCTGAAGCTCTTCATATTCTCTTAAAACAGCATCTTTACTTTCAATTAGATTAGAAACTGTATTCAAGGTAACTGCCAGGCTCTCCACTTTAGGTAGCTTTGACCTTAGGGAATTTATCTGGGATTTTATATCATAAAGTTCCTTTTTGAAGTCTTCTAATGTGCTAGAATCAGGAACATTCTTTAGCTTTTCTAATGCTTCTTCCTTTATTTTTTCCAAATCCTCTATTTCCTTATTTAAAAGCTCCACCTTCCTAGCTACAGAACCCTCTATCTCATTTATTAGTTCCTTGATTTCCTGAGGACTGTTTTCCTTAACCAACAACTTCAAAGCATTCAATCTATTTGAAACTTCTAACAGTTCCTTTTGCAAAGATTCATATTCTTTATGGAGTTTAGCATTCTCCTTTAGCATGGAGGTTTTGAAATCCTCTATAACAGCAAAGAATTCCTTTATTTTTTCCTTTTCTTCCCTTAATTGTTGAATTTGAGAACCCATTCCCTCTAATAACTGTGCCAACTTTCCTTCTTCTACCTTAACTTCTTTTTCTACCTTCTTTAGTTCTTCCTCTACTTGGATTTCCCTTCGTTGTATTCTCTCAACTCTTTTCTTTTTCTCTTCTTGAGTAGGAGCATTCCATTTAAACACAGTTTTCCCTAAAGAATAATCAATATCAATAATACCTTCTCGTTCCAGATAACGTCCCCATTCCTCTATTGTTTCAGGGTCATATTTTAGTTTAACAGAAAGATATTCAAGGGACACTTCTCCCTGTTCTTTAATAATTTGTATCATTTGGTCAATGGGCGTTGATATCAGAATTTCATCATATTCTTCTTGCACATATTCATTCTCCAGGTTATTTTTAAATAGCTTTCTACTCCTTTGATATTTTATGGAATTGGTTAAATTATCGCCTTATTTGTTTAAGATGAAGAAAACTGGGAGAATGAAAACAGATGCTTTGATATTTGCTACTGAAAAGCTTTTGAATAAAATAAAGCAAGACAGAACCTTGCAACAATTGAAAAATGTTGCTTCTTTACCTGGAATCGTTGGAAACGCTTTGCTGATGCCCGATGCACATGAAGGTTATGGGTTTCCCATAGGGGGTGTTGCTGCTTTTGATTCTAAGGATGGGATCGTATCTCCTGGAGGAGTTGGTTTTGATATTAATTGTGGTGTTAGATTGTTGAAAACACCGTTAACACGTCAAGACATTGAGAAAGAGAAAAAAGAACTTGCAGAAGAGTTATTTAAGAGAATTCCAAGCGGTGTTGGGGAAACAGGTTTTTTGAAATTAAGCGTGGATGAATTGGATTTGGTTGCAGAGCTCGGCGTTAAATGGGCAGAAGAAGAAGGTTATACTTACAAAGATGATAGATTGAAAATAGAGGAATATGGGTTTATGGAAGGAGCAAATGCGGAGAAGATCTCAAAAACAGCCAAAAAAAGGGGTAAAAACCAGCTTGGAACATTGGGCTCTGGAAACCATTTTTTAGAAGTTCAATATGTTGAAAGCGTTTTAGATGAGGAGAAGGCAAAGCAATTGGGGCTGTTTGAAGGTCAAGTTGTGGTGATGATACATACTGGCTCTAGGGGCTTTGGTCATCAAATAGCCTCTGATTACATTTCCATGTTTTTAAAAGAAAACCCTGATATTCCTGACCCTGATTTAGCTTATTTGCCTTTATCCCATTCCCTTGCCTGGGATTATATCGAAGCAATGAGAGGAGCTGTTAACTTTGCCTTTACCAATAGACAAATCATTTCCTATTTCACAAGGCAAGTATTTGAAAGATATTTTAATGTTGAAATGCCTTTGTTGTACGATGTGGCCCATAACATAGCTAAATTCGAAAACCATAAAGTAGAGGGAGAGACTAAAGAGGTTTTAATACATAGGAAAGGTGCTACAAGGGCTTTTCCCAAGGGAAAGCCTGAGCTTCCATCCTTGTATCAAGATATAGGACAACCTGTGCTTATTCCAGGTTCTATGGGTACCAATTCCTATGTGTTGTTGGGAAGGGAGGAATCCTTGGATGTAAGCTTTGGCACAACATGCCATGGTGCTGGAAGGGTTCTAAGCAGGAGAAAAGCAACACAGATGTACAAAGGTCAAACCCTGATAAAAGAGCTGGCAAAAGAAGGCATCCTATTGAAGCCTAAAACATTAAGGGGTGCTGCAGAAGAGGCACCAGGCGCTTACAAGGATATAGATGAGGTAATAAAAACAGTAATAAACAACAAAATATCCTACGGGGTTGCCAAGCTAAGGCCTTTAATCGTTATCAAGGGTTAGGAAATCTGTGCCAATGTAAGGTTGCAATGCCTTCGGTATTTTAATACCTCCATCTTCATAATGGTTTTCTATCAAGGAAAGTAAGGCTCTACCTACTGCTACACCTGAACCATTCAATGTATGCACATATTCTAGTTTTCCATCCCTTCTAAACTTTATAGGTATCCTGCGGGCCTGAAAATC
>WAPD01000049.1 GCA_015520875.1 Microcaldota archaeon | reverse complement strand
GTGGTAATTTATGTTAAAATATGTAAATAAGCCCATTCATCTTCTTAAAAAATAAATCAAATTTTAGCACAATTCATTTTCCTAAAAAGTGCATTGGAAATGAGGGGTCCCTCCCATTTAAGAAAATTTCTTGTCCAAATAAGATATGCTTGGGACATCTGGTATAAGAGGAAAATATGGAGAAAAAATCACAGCTTCTAAAATATATGAATGGTCTAATAAATTTGCCCAAGATTTACCTTATATTTACATAGGCAGAGATATAAGAAATTCATCCTTTCTCCTAAGTCAGGCCGCCGCGGTTGGAACAATGGCAGCAGGAAAAACCGTTTATGATTTAGGAATAGTAAGCACAGGTATCATGGGCTTTGCAACCAACAGCATTATGATAACTGCTTCCCATAACCCTGAAGCAGATAATGGAATAAAATTCATTAAAGACAAAAGAGAACTTATGAAACAAGAGTCCCATGTTTTAACAAACCCATTAAAAGAAGACGGCATCGGAACCTATGTCAAAACAAGTATTTTTGAAGATTATTTAAAGGCTCTTTCTATATTTGACTTTTCCTTTGAAGGCAAAACCTTTGAGGTAAATTCAGCTGTTCAAACCTTTTTTACCTGGTATGCTCAAAACACAAAAGAAAGATTTTCCTTAATTAACAATGTTCCAAAGTTGGTTAGAAAAAGCAATCCAATAAAAGAAAACCTTCCTAATTTCAAAGAAGGTTTTGCATATGATGCAGATGGAGACAGAGTTTCTTTATTCCAAAACTATGAACAATATTCCCCTGATCTATTATTCGGAGTTGTTGCAAGATATATGGCGGAACAAAGACAAAAACGCACCTTGGTTGTAACCGTAGAAGCTCCCAAATACCTTGTTAATTACCTTTCCCAATATTATTCCCATATAAGAATTGTTCCGGTAGGTTCTCCTTATGTAGGATATGAATTAATGAAATATAAGCAATCCTTTGGAGGAGAACCTAATGGAGAATATATCTTTCCAGAAATTTCCTATGTTCCAGATGCCATTGCCTCTACAACAGCTTTAATAGAAATAGAAAAAGAAGGTTATTTAGAATTGCCCAATATAAAACCATATCCAGTGGAACGAAGAAACTATCCCGTTGAAAACAAACAACAAAAGATGGAACAAATAAAAACCCAAATAACAGAAGATTACTCCAACATAGATGGAATTCTAATAAATCAAGAATCCTATAAAGTTCTAATAAGGCCTAGTGGAACAGAAAACCTAATTCGTTTAACAATAGAAGCAGAAACAAAAGAACTTCTGAATTCTCTAATAGAAAAATATGAAAAAATAATAAAAAACTAGGCAGCAGGAACTACCTTAGTTTTTAAGAACTCGTCATGCAATGTTTTCTTCTCCACCAAATACCAGATCAAGGAAACTAGGTTAAGTGGAGCGAAAAATCTTAAGAAGCTTCTGATAGCTAAGTCTTTTATTGTTAATTCTCCCCCTTCTTTTACTACTTTTAGTTTCATTATCTTTTTACCTAGGGTTTGTCCATCCCATCCTAAATACTTAAACAATGGGTCATACACCAGTGCTCCAACTAGTAGTAATATCTGAGATACCAACATAATTATTATTCCAAGTGGTCCCAATGCGCTTGATATAATTCCTAGTATTGTCCATACCACTCCTAGTATAGCTCCTAAAACTAACAAATCTATCACATAAGCTATAACTCTCTTTACAAACAATTCATCGTCCATACTTACAAATACAACCATAACCTTTATAAAGCTACCATAAAACCAGCATAACAAAGTATTTAAAAACCCTCTTCTAAAATAAACACATGAGAATAACGTTTTCTTCGACAAAAGAGTTTTCCAAATACATGGAATTGGCAAGCAAGCTTTCCACAGATGCTCTATTTAAAATAACTGAAGAAGGTCTTGTGATAAAAGCCTTGGACCAAGGAAATATTTCTTTATTAAAATTAGTAGTACCCACCCATGCATTTGAAGCAGATACAGAAGAATTAAGCATAGGGTTGGATGTTGCCGAATTAAAGAAGCTCTTGGGAAAAGGTAAAGAAGATGAAACCCTAACCTTAGAAATAAAAGAAGGAGAAATTCAAATAATCGTTTCAAAAGAAGGTTTGACCAAAAAATACTATTCAAGGCCCATAGATATGGCCGGAAAAGACATAGAACCAAAAACCCAATATTCTAATTATGCAATTTTGGACCCTGAAACATTCAAAGAAATCGTCAACGATGCTAAAAAGGTCTCAACCCATGTTAAATTTTATCTAACATCGGATCATCTAGAAGCAGAAGCAAAAGACATGGGCGTTGTAAAATATCAAGTAAGATTGGAAAAAACAGCTTTAATTGATTTAATTTGCTCAGAACCTCAAACAGCAATGTTCCCTGTTTTACATTTATCCTATATCCTACCTGGAATAAAAGAGAGCGATGTTAAATTGTATCTAGCAACAGGCAAGCCCTTAAAACTAGAATTCAGGATAGCTAATGCAGATGCCTATTATTGGGTAGCACCAGCAGAAGAATAGTCATAAAATCTTCCAAAGTTTCCTATCCAATAAAAGCTGGTAAAGGGAAACAAACTTCTTTCCCATATTTTTTATATCGTATTTTTTTGCTATACTTAAAAGCTTTGATTGGGGAATTTCAGTTGCTTTTTTAACAGCCCTAATAAAGCTTAACTCATCCCAAAACACTGTTCCAAGCTTTTCAGCAATCTCCGCAAATGCTGTTTCTTTATAGGTAACAACAGGCGTTCCACTTGCCAATGCTTCATAACAAACCAATCCTTGCGTATCAAAACTAGAATTAAACACAAGAGCAGTTGCCTTTGCATACAATTCCTTTAACTCATCATCTGGAACATAGCCTAAGAAATGTATTTCAGCTTTATATTGCTGTGCAATTTCTTTATAATATTCCAAAGCAGGTCCCTTCCCAACCACATACAAAGGCAACCCTATCTTTTCTAAATAAGGAAAAATCAAATCAATATTCTTTTCTTTAACAACTCTACCTACATGCAATAAAAAAGGCTTTTTTGTTTCACTTTGTATAAATTCTTTTGTGTCTATGGGGTTTGGAAACACAAACACATTTCTTAATTTAGTGCGTTTCACAAGCTTTTTCAATGTGAAATAAGAAGGCGATAATGTTAAATCATGTCTTTTATATAAAGCTCTAATATATTGTGCAGCAACCTCCTTTGGAAGATTAACATAATGGGTTGCATCTATTACATCTGTATGATATGTTCCGATCACAGGAACATTCTTTTTTCTTCCAAATAATAGGCCGCTCCAGGCAGTTGCACTTATTCCGTGATTGTGAATTAAATCAACTTCAAATTCAAGCTCAAAAGGTAATGGAATCTTGTAATCAGGGTAAGGCAAAAAAGGCAATGCCTTGGTTGTGTGAACATTCTCTTTTACTGTACTTCCCTCAGGTGCCAGTATATAAATCTCAATTCCATGGTTGGATAATTCTTTTTCAAGCAAATCAATGGTCCTAACAACGCCATCCACATTAGGGTGGTAACTATCTGTGGTAAATAGAACTTTCATTTTTAGAAAAACTCATCCAAAGTTCTTTCCTTTTGTGCCTTCATCACTCTTTCTATCACTCGTTCCACTCTCTCCGGATTAAAATCATGTTGTTCCACTAAAATTTCCCTAACTTTATCAGGATTAAACTTTCCAAATTCCAGTTCCATTTCCCATACAGGTGGGTTTTTGAAAAACTCAAATATCTTCCAAGCATCTACTTTATTCTCTTGCTCTATTTGTCTTAATATCTGTTCAGGTGTCCTTTGTTTCACTATCTTCAATCCTTTTTTAGGACCTATCCCTTTTATCCCATTGTTAAAATCTGTTCCAATAAGCATTGCTAATAAAATCAATTGATCCTGGGTTAAGCCTTGTTGTTCCAATGTTTTGTTTAGATCAACTTCTTCAAATGCCTTTTCATCTTGGTAGTTTCTTAAAACTTTTTTAGCGCCAAACAACAAAGAATCATAATCTTGGCTTACAACACCATAGGCCTGACCTGTTTTCACAAACCAAGCAGCCTGGGCTTCTCCTTCAGAAGGCGCCCTTACAACTGGAATCCCCATGGCTTCCAACAATTCCTTGCTAGACTGAAACATCTTTTCATCAAATTTTATCCCTGCCAAACCATATTTTTCCCTTTGCTCTCTCCTTCTCTCTATTTCCTCTTTTTTAAACTCAGGAGGCTCCCCATCAAACACCACACCAACCTTTATCTTATTTTCCAAAAATTTAGATAATCTGTAAAATATCCCGGATAAATGTGATGTAATATTCCCTTTTTTATCC
>WAPD01000048.1 GCA_015520875.1 Microcaldota archaeon | reverse complement strand
GGTAAAGGCTATTGATTGGAATAAAGAGAAATTAATCATAACATCTGCCTTTGATAGAATTATCACGGTTCCATTTTCTTATATTGAGGATATTCAAGAAAACAAATTAATAATTAAGTAGCCTTTTTTATCTCTTCCAAAAGATAGAAAAGGACCTTTTGATAATCTTCTTTTTCCTCCTCAACTTTGTCCATTAGTTCTTCTAAATGTCTTGTGAACTCTTCTGAAATAAAGAATTTGAGCTTTCCTTGAGAACTTAAAAATTCATAAACTTTTATTCCAAGAGGTGTTGCATATAATATTCCATTTATATCTTTAATATATCTTCTTTCCAACAATTTTTCTATAGTGATGGCATAGGTTGAAGGTCTTCCAATGCCCTTTTCTTTCATCTCTGCTATTAATGTTGCATATGTATATCTTGGAACCTTGGGCACAGCTCTCCAAAATATTTTTTCTGGTTTCAAGGTTCCTTCTCTCACCTTTTTTACTTCCAAAGGCCACACCACTGTAAAACCTTTTTCCAATATCTTTGTTATTGCATGGAAAATATTCTCCAAGGTTCCAAATTTTACCTTTACTTCGCTTTCTTCGACCTTGGCCGCCGGTAATTGAGATGCTATAAATCTTCTAAATATCAAATCATATAATTTTATTTGATCCTGTGTTAAGTTATAAATCCCAGAGAAAACCATCTCTTGAAGCTCTTTTTTATCGATAGGTCTTGTTGGCCTAATAGCCTCATGTGTTCCTTCTGGACCCCAAGACCTTAAATAGGGTTCCATTTTTAACTTTTCTTTAATGTATTCTTTTGCTATATATTTTCCGGCATCTGAAACATGGATAGAATCTGTTCTATGGTATGTAATTAAACCACTTTCAAACAAACTTTGGGCAATATCCATTGTTTTTTGGGGAGAAAACCTGAGATATGTGAAAGCATCCTTTAATAAAGTGTCTGTTGTGTAAGGTGGATGTGGATTAACCTCTTTTTCCTCTCTCTTCTCTACCATAACCTCATATTGGTTAATATTTAGAATTTTTTCCATTTCTTCCCTATTTTCAAAGATAAATTCCCATCCATCTATCCAAATTTTGTAAATTTTCTTTCTTGCTTCTTTCTCCCTTTTAACAACCCATCCCAAAGTAGGGGTTTGAACCCTTCCCGATGATAAATGAGGATTTTTGAATTTCCTTTGTAATAATTGAGATAATTCAAATCCAACCCATCTATCAGCAATCCTTCTAACAATTTGTGCCTTAACCAAACTTTCTTTTACATCCCTTGGGTTGTTCAAAGCCTCTAGGATGGCCTTTTTAGTAACCTCGTGAAATTCCATTCTTTTTACATCTTTAACATAGGTTTTCAACAGGTTAACAAGGTCCCAGGAAATTTTCTCTCCCTCTGTATCAGGGTCTGTTGCCACATATAAATGAAACATTTGCTTAGAAGCCTCTCTTAAATAATCTACTTTATCTTCACCGCCTTCTATTCTATCGTAAATTGGAATAACTTCCTTATCGACCAATGTTCCATGGTAGCCCATGTTTTTTATCAAATCCAATACGTGACCTAAAGAAGCGGTTATTATCACATATTTGTCTCCTGTGATAAATTCATAGCTTACCAATTTTCCGGTGTGGGTTTTAACAGGCTTCCCGAAAAAATTTGAAATAGTCCTTGCTTTATTTGGAGATTCTACAACAACAAACACAGGTTTAATAGGGTCAAATGAAGTATCTTTTTTAGCCTTTATTTGCCTTCTTTCTTCATCTATGTCTTTTAACAATCCCTCCAAATCCAATTCTTCTACAGGCTTAAACTCAATTTCTGCTGAATACCATTTTACCTTTCTTTTCAAGTTATTAAATGCTTTTTTATTATCTACCAATGTTAAAGCTAGACCTTTTGCAATTCCCCCTGGATACATTCTGGAAACTCTTCCAGATGCCTGCAAATATCCTGCAACATCTGCAAAGACTAGTTCTAATTCAGGAGTTAAAACAATTTCATCCGATTCCTCGATTGTTTTTTGCACCTTGGGATGGAAAAATATCTCTTTAACCTGCTCTGGAACTTGGTTTTTTTCTTTAATTTCCCTAATATATCCATCTATTTTCTTGATTAATTCTTCATCTTCTAAAATACTCCTGATCATGGTTAAAGCAACCAATGTTAAGGTTGGAGAATTTGTTTCCTTAATATTAAACCTTATTTTCGGAACTCCATAAAATAGGGCATACCTTGTTTCAACTATGTCTAATCCACGGGCTAAAGGGTTTCTATAGGATGCTATCCCAACCAAAACATCTATTTCTCCTTTTTTGAATTTTTCTAAAATTTCCGGTGTAATCTCCTCATAATGATAAACAATAAAGCCCTCATCTTTTAAGAAGTCTGCAATTTCCTTAGAATGCTCTTTGGGACCATCCACAAAAACCAATCCTGTTTTTCCCAGCCTTTTTATCCATTTAACGAGTTTTTCCTTAGAATACTCTAAAGTGTAGGAATCAACAACATTTCTTAGATAAAACTTGGGCCTTCCTATCTCAAAATCCAACAATTCTCTGAATAATAAAACTCTGTATGATTTAGGCT
>WAPD01000047.1 GCA_015520875.1 Microcaldota archaeon | reverse complement strand
TTGGTCAAACTCCACATACCTAGAGCTTTTTTCCAATGGAGAGATCCCAAGCCTTGGGTCTTCTACAACCTTTGTCGCTATATTAGAAATTCCTTCTAAAGCAATATGGGCAAATGCCAGTTCTCCAACGCTTTCATCCCCATATGCTATTAAAACCCTTTCAAAAAACTCCTGAGCTCTCTTTTCATCCACAAATTTATCCTCCTTAGCTTCAATCTCAAGCTCTGTTAAAAATTCCGTTACCAAAAGCTCCTTTAAGCTTTTTTTACTCCTACTATATCGGGAAAAAAGGGCACCTTTAACCGTTTCCGGCAAATTCTTTAAAGCAAATACCCTGCCTTCGGGATTGGTAATAAAATAAGATAAATCCATGATTTAATTAAATGGAACAAGTTTAAACGCTTTCCTCATACACAGGATAAAGCTTTGTTAGGTTTAAAACCTCTTCTTTAACATCCTCCCCTTGCAAAGCCCTGTCTATCAATTCCACAACATATTTGGCATCATCCACTTCCATGCCCCGGGTTGCCATCATAGGTGTTCCAAGCCTGATGCCCGAAGGTTTTGTAGGTGGATTTGGGTCAAAAGGTATGGAATTAGCATTTACAATTATGTGATTTTTCTCTAAAAGCACAGCAGCCTTCTTTCCATTTATCCCTTTATTCCTTAAATCTATTAACAATAAATGAGTATCTGTCCCACCTGAAACCAGTCTATAACCTCTGTTTAAAAATTCTTCTTCCATTGCCTTTGCCAATTTAACAATCTTTTTAGCATATTCTTTGAATTCCTTTGTGGAAGCTTCTTCTAAAGCAGCCGCCTTTGCCGCTATCACATGTTCTAAAGGGCCTCCTTGCAATCCCGGGAATATTGCTTTATCCAATATTTTGGCATATTTTTCCTTTCCCATCAATAGAGCTCCCCTTGGACCCCTTAGTGTTTTATGAGTAGTGGTTGTTATCACATCTGCATAAGGATATGGATGAGAATGGATTTCCCCAACAATCAACCCTGCAATGTGGGAAATATCAGCCAATAAGATGGCATCTATTTCCCTTGCAATCTCTTTAAATTCTTTAAAATCAACTTGTCTTGGATAGGCAGAATAACCAGCAATTATCAATTTTGGTTTTTCCTTTAATGCTATTTTCCTTATCTCATCAAAATCCAACATCTCTGTTTCTTTGTTTACAGTATATGGCACAGATTGAAACCATTTTCCAGTTATATTAACTTTGGAACCATGGGTTAAGTGGCCACCTGCATCTAAACTCATTCCCATTACCTTATCCCCGGGTTTTAGAAAGGCAAGATAAACAGCTAAATTGGCAATAGCTCCTGCATGGGGTTGCACATTGGCATATGGAACCTTGAAAACGCGCTTTGCCAACTCTATAGCATAAGATTCTATTTTGTCAACCCACTTCATTCCTTGATAATATCTTTTGCCAGGATAACCTTCAGCATATTTATTGCTCAAAGGTGTTCCCATTATTTTTAGAACTCTCGGAGAAGCATAATTTTCAGAAGGTATTAATCCCAGGTCTTGGTTTTGACGTTCTACCTCCTTTTTTATCAAGTCCTCAAGCATAAGCATATGTTACATTAACATTATTTAACCCTAAGCCCTTTGCCAAGTATCCAACATCGCTATCTCCTGAAGGTATTTCCACAGGCTCTTCTATTCCCAGTTCCATGATTGTGTGAAAGATGCTTGCCTCTCCTAACCCAACTCTGGAATTTCCCTTCCCATTGTTTTCCTTCATAACCTTGCCCAATTTTTCTATAAAAGAATTAGGAGGCCTCTCGTCCCAAAGATAAACATTGTTATTTAATTGGGCCGCTACTGTTATTGTATCCATAAATTCTTGGAAGGCCTTTTCCAATGCCTTTCTCTCCTTGGGATTTTTTACACCCTCAAAGATAACTCCTTTGTTATTTTTAAGCTCATCTAAAACAGCCTTTGTAAAATGAACATTTGCACCCTTTCTCTTCAACGATTCTAACCAAGCCTTAGAGTCTGTTTCAGATTTTATAAATTTAATCAAATAACCTGTGTCAGGAAATACATGTTTTGGAACTTGTTTTTTAGGTTTTCTCTGGAAAATCCCTCCCATATCACTTTTTACAACAAAATCTTTATAAATAAAACGCTTCAACAAAAGAGCAGTGGGAACTGTATTGAAAACACATTATGTTACATATGAAAAGCCTAAACGCTTTCCTATAGGGTTTATTAGACCCGATAAAAAAGATACCTATCTTTCAGATTTTGAAACAGGATTATTATTAAGTGGAAAGGTGGCTGTCCAGGAAAAGATGGACGGAAAGCCAACGTTTTTTAAATTAGATAGGTGGGTTTTGTTTGCCGAGGATTTAAAACAAAGGCATAGCATTCCCTATAAAGTGCCGGCAAGGTTTGCTGTGTTTGATATTTTTGATGTAAATAGAAGGGTTTTCTTAGATGATGAAGATATGAGAAAATTGGTTATGGATTTGAGGAAAACCAATGCTTATTTAACAGCTTTAGACCCTTCTTTATATACTAAAACTATTACTTCACAGGATCTTTTTCCTGTATTGTTGGTGGAAAAGGGTAAAATATCCTTAGAGGAGTTGCCTAAATTGATAAAACGTTCTCCCTATGCTAAAGACAAGGGTTATATGGAGGGTATTGTGGTAAAGCCTTTAAGAGAACTTTTTGAAATAGAGCAATTAAGGGGAAAACTCGTTAGAGAAGAATTCACCACCAATATAAAAACCCATTATCTAAGGAAACCGGCTTCTTTCAACATTATAGACCCAAAAGTTCCAATTATTTTATCTTATGAAAAAGAAATGGTTAAATAACCAACTTTGGAATAAAAAGCCATGTACGTTTTAGACACTAGCATAGTTATCAATCAACCCAAGGAAATCTGGGACTTAGAGGATCCTATTTACATTACAAGGGCAACATTAGCCGAACTAGAACACCTTTCCAACCAAGGGAAAAGAGAAGGTTTCATAGGGTTCCAATTTATAGAAGAACTAAAGAAGAAAAAACGCGTTGAGATAGTGGGTCCAAGGCCATCACCTGTGCAAATCCAGTATGCAAAAAAAGGTGGTGAAATAGATAATTTAATAAGGGAGGTGGCAAAAAGCTTAGACGCCACTTTGGTTACATCTGATAGAGTACAATATCTGGTTGCCAAAGCTGAGGACATCCCAGCTCTTTTAATATTGCCCGAGGGCTCCCTCCCATTTGAAAAATATTTTAAGAAAAATGTGATGTCTGTTCATATTAAGGAAAACACCCATGTTCAGATAAAAGAAGGACATCCAGGAGGTTGGAAATTAATAACACTGGAAGATTTCACGGACAGCGAAACAGTTACCCACATAGTTTCACAAATAGAGAACTATGCTCGCGTTAACAATATTTTCTTTGAAATTCTAAGAGATGGTGCTAAGGTTGTCCAAATCCATGATTACAGAATAGTTATTGCATATCCTCCTTTTGCAGATGCTCGCGAGATCACTATTGTGAAACCTATAAAGCGTCTCACAATAGAAGATTATAATTTGAGAAAGGAACTGTTGGAACGTATAAATAGAGAAGCAGAAGGTATTTTAATAGCAGGTTCTCCTGGTTCTGGAAAAACAACCTTTGCCAATGCCCTGGCCAATTACTATGTGTCCCAAAACAAGGTTGTTAAAACCTTAGAAGAACCTAGAGATATGGATGTACCTCCCGAGGTAAGCCAATACAAAAGGTTGGAGGGAAGTTATGAATATACTAAGGATATTTTATTGTTGGTAAGGCCTGATTATGTGTTTTTTGACGAGGTAAGAAGAACAGAAGATTTCCACACCTATATTGATCTAAGAATGGCCGGTATTGGTATGATAGGAATAGTGCATGCAAAGGCCCCTATAGACGCTATAGAACGTTTTATCAACAGGGTGGAGCTTGGAATGATTCCACAAATCATAGATACTGTTTTATTTATAGAAGGAGGTCAAGTGTCCCAAGTTTATACATTAAATCAAGTTATCAAAGTACCATCTGGTATGTTTGAAAGGGATCTAGCAAGGCCTGTTGTTGAGATTAGAGATTTCTTCACAGAGAAGCTTTTGTATGAGATTTATAAATTTGGAGAAGAAACCGTTGTTTATAGGTTAAAGCAAAAGTCTTCAAAGTTAGAAAAAGAACTCTCAAGAATCTTTGATAGATTTAAATTAGAGCAGGATGGAAAGCGTTGGCGCGTCTTAGTTCCAAAAGAAGAGCTTAAAAAGATAAACAAAAAAGCAGCAAAAAAGCTTTTGAAAAAGTACAATTTACACTTTGATGTAGATGATACAGCTTAGAGAATACCAAAAAAACATAGCCAAAACATGCCTTTTCCATAATTGTTTAATTGTTTTGCCCACAGGTTTGGGAAAGACCCATATTGCCTTTTATGTAATGTCCAGATATAAAACAGGCCTGTTTTTGGCACCTACAAAACCCTTGGTGCATCAGCAAGCCCAAGTTTTCAAAGAACATTATTCCAAAGATGTTCAAATAGTAACAGGAGAACAAAGAAAAAGAGAATATAAAGCTCCTTATATATTTGCAACTCCTCAAACCATAGTAAGCGATTTGGAAAAGTTGCCAAAAGATAGGTTTGATGTTATTGTGTTTGATGAGGCCCATAAAGCCATTGGCAACTATGCTTATGTGAAAATAGCCCAGTATTTCAAACCAAAGCGCATTATTGCTTTAACAGCCTCCCCCGGGCATGATAGAGAAAGAATACAAGAGATCTTAAAAAATTTAAACATAGAACGCATAGAGATAAGAACAGATGAGGATGAAGATGTGAAACCTTACACAAACAAAAAATTCCTAAGGTATCTTTTAGTTGAACTAACACCTGAATACAAACATTTAATAAATATGCTAACAGAATTGCAGAAGAAATATGCAGAGACCTTAAAATCTCTGAAAATACCCGTTCCAAATAAATCCACCATAAATGAAGTTTCCCAATTAATAAATCAATTGGATAATGAGAAAAAATACAAGGCAATGATTGCCTTTTCCAAATACCTTAATCTAAATCATATTAAGGAACTGTTGGAAACAGAAAGCGTAGAAGCTGTTCGCGATTATATCTCAAAATTAGACCTAAACAAACAATCTATAAAATCTTTGATGAAGGATTTGAAGCCTTTTTTAGAGGCTTTGTCCAAGGTAGGAGAACATCCAAAGGTAAAAAGAGCAATCTCTTTAATAAAAGCATTAAAGGGAAAAAAAGGCATTCTATTCTCCCAATATACTGATCAAATTAGATATCTGAAGGAGCTTTTAGAGAAAGAAGGAATTAAAGCCGAAATCTTTATAGGAAAACATAAGGGCTATTCTAGGAAGCAGCAATTGGAAACTCTGGAAAGGTTTAGGAGAGGAGAATTTGATGTGTTAGTATCCTCAAGCATAGGGGAAGAAGGCCTTGATGTGCCTGTTGTTGATTACGTTATTTTTTATGAGCCTGTGCCCAGTGCTATTAGAACTATCCAAAGGATGGGAAGAACAGGAAGGTTCAGGGAAGGTTATGTGTATGTGTTGGTTTCTAAGGGAACACGGGATCAAGGTTATATGTATGCTTCTAAGCGAAGAACCAATCAAATGTACTCTATTTTAGAGGATTTAAAATCCCAATTGGAAAAGCCCAAATCCCGAACATTGTTGGATTTTTAAAATATTTCCCGTAAATAACATTATGATAAAAAATAACAGAAAAGTGACGAAAAAACAACAAAGGCCTTTAGGTAATGTTAGTGGGGACGTTCAAATAGAAGAGAATTCTGATGTTAAGCAAATAATCCTTAGACAACTTAAAGAGTTTTTAAGAAACCATCATAGAGAATTAGCGGCTCTCAATTATGATAAATGGATTAGGGAGGTCTTTAATAGTGGAAACATATTTTCAGAGGATAGGAAGGGAAAAACATTACTACATTTGGCAGCTAAATATGATGATGTTGAATTAGCAAAAGCTCTGATAGAATCCGGACTTGACCTAAATAAAAAAGACCATTATAAAAATACCCCTTTGCATTATGCTGCTTTACATGGGAGCAAAGGTGTTGTGAAATTACTTGTTGAAAGGGGCGCCGATGTAAAGGAACGAAATAGTTTAAAAGAAACACCCTTACATAAGGCTGCTATCTCCAATGACCCAGAGGTAACAATAATTCTATTGGAAGTAGGGGTAGAAGTAAATGCACAAGATAATTTAGGAAATACTCCTCTCCATAATGCCGTAAAATATGGGGGGCATGTTCAGTTAATAGAGCTTTTATTAGAACATGGGGCAGATCCTTTAATGAGAAACAATGAAGGAGAAACTCCGATATCTCTTGCTCTGAAGAACGGAAAAGGGGGTATTGCAGCGCTACTAAAAGAGAAAGCTAAATCCTAAAAATGCACAAAAAATCACAAAAACAACTCCACTTTAGCTCTAAAAAGCCTTCTTTATCCCCTCGTTTGGACCACTTACCTAAACAAGACCAACCTATGGTAAAGCAAATAAGAAATCTTATTTTATCCATAGGTTCAGGGGAATATTTTGTCTTCACCACCAATTCAAAGATGGCTTTGGTCAAAGGATTGGAACAGGGAAACTATAAAGTAAAGGATCTCATGGGAAGGAGCTTGCTTTATTTTGTTGCTGGTTTTGGAACAGTAGAGCAAGCTCAATTCTTATTGGGAAAAGGATTAAACGTAAATGAAATTTCTAGTAATGGAGAAACACCTTTGCATATGGCCTCAAGGTTTGGAAATCTGGAAATGGTTAAATTTTTAATAAGCAAAGGAGCTGATCCATTAGCTGAAACAACTGCCAATGAAACTCCATTATACTATGCAATAGAAGGAGAACATTTAGATGTAGTTAAACTTTTGTTAGAATATGAGGATGTTAACAGGGGTTTTTCTTGGGGAACTTATTTGCATTTAGCATCTCGTTTGGGAAATGCTGAAATTGTTAAATCGTTGATAGAAAAGGGAGCCAATGTTAATGCAAGGAATAATCTAGGAAAGACCCCCTTACATTATGCTATTGAAAGCTGTGATGTTGAAACAACAAAGGTTCTATTGGAAAATAGAGCAAAACCAAATGTATTTGACAACAATGGAAAGGCACCTATTCATTATGTTGCTGAACTCGGGAACATGGAACTAATGGAATTGCTAATAGAGAGGGGTGCCAATGTTAATGCAAGGACCTATCCCAAAGATTTTGAAAACTATCTAAAGAATAGGAATTCTTTAAAAGAAGTTCTTAGGTATTGGGGCTCAAGGATAATGGGGTTGCTTGAAAAAGCTGGAGCAACAGTGGAGCTTTATTATGTGAATCAACTTATGGAAGAAGCCATAGATATTGGTTTAACACCCTTGCATATTGCTTCGAGAGCTGGGAATTTTGAAATGGTAAAATATTTGGTAGCTAAAGGTGCAAATATAAATGCCCAGGATTTGTTGGGAAGAACACCTTTACACCATGCTGTAATCAAAGATCACAATGACATTATAGATTTGTTAATAAGCAACGGTGCCAGTGTTAGGATTAAAGATAGATTTGGGAAAAAGCCTTTTGATTATGAGCCCGAGGTACTATCTTGATTGTTTAATATTTTTATTTTATTGTGAAAAGGTTAACTTTAAATAATGTTTCAGTAAATGTTAAAATATGTATAAACAAATCTCCAAGGGCCAAATCAGAGAGCAAGAAAGGAACGAGATGCTACGTTCCTTAACCAACTTCAGTTTAACGGATAGATTTCTAATGGCCAAGTGGAGATCAATCACAAAAACCATTATCTTCAGAGATGAAAACCTACCTTTTATGCTAATTCGAAGCGTTCCTAAGGATAGGGAAGCTTTAGGGATCCGTTTAATGAATGTTCTAATGGGTAAGGTTGGCACAGCACCTTTGTTCAATGCAAGGCTGGGAGAATATAACTTAATTTCCTATGCCTTACAACAAAAGAAATACCAAATGGCCTACGAATTATTGAAAACAATGCCTTCTTTAGTTAAGGAAAGGTTTTTTAGGTATAAGAATGTCTTGGAATATGCTGCCCTTCAATATAAAGCCAATTATGGAGATCCAAATTCCAAAGCAGATCTTGAGGTGTTGGAACGCTTTATGTTAACTGTGGCTAAAAAGTATCCATCTTTAATTACTGATGCTGTTTTATCCTATGTTAAGGATAACCCTGATTTATACCAAGCATTAAAAGTTAGAAAGCACACATTGTCCCAGCCTTTCACATACAAACCAAAGCCAAAAACCCTATGGCAACAAGTTCTATCCTACTTGAATAGATTGGTTAGAAGAGATACTACTGTTGTTGGCAGCAAATTGAAGACAGCTTAGGTTTATTTTCTTTTCTTCGCATTTTACTTTTATCCCAAGCCTTTTTATCACAGTCTTTATTTCAAGATCTCGTTTGAAAGGATTGTCCCATGGAGGATATTTAACATCGGAACAGGTTCCATTATTGTAAATGTAAATGCTATTGTTCCATAAAATATAGGTTGTATTGTCAATGCTATAAAATGGAACCTTCCCAAAATAAATGCTTACATTATGATTGAAAATGGAATAACTCCAGTTTCCTGTACAAAGCACACCATTGGAACTCTTTACACTTTCCTTTAAAATAGGATCCATTTTTTTAACAGGAGGTTTTTCCACTTTTTTAGGCGTAGGTGTTTCATTAAACTCAGGCAATGTTGTGTTTGAAACCTTTATTGTTATATTGGTATCGTTAAGGGTTTCATTTACTTGTGGTGGAGCAGGGGGCTGCAAACATCCTGCTAATAACAGTAAAATCAAGAGCATAAACAACATTCTATACAAAACTATAAAAGCTTTAGGTGTCCTGTTATCTTGTCCAATCTTTCATCCTCGTAAGGGCCCACGCCCAAAGCCGTTATTGTCCCAGGTTCTAATTGTGTGTGCCCAGCATCTCTTATCAAAACAGCGTTTAGCCCCTCTTTCCTTAGCTTTTCCCAAAGTTCCAAGAGCTCTTCTTCAGAATTAACCTTTAATACAACTTTTTTCACACCTGTATTTTCCCATTTCACCTTGTTGAAAAAAGGAGCTTTTTTATAGGCTTCTAAAGAAGCATGGGCCACTTGGGCACAAAGCTTTCCCTTGCCCATCTTCAAATCATTTCTAATTATAATAACTTGCTTCATATTATTTTGTTAGTTCTTTTAAAAAGACCGTTGCGTATGATCCTTTCGGAAGCTTAAATTCCAATCTTTTTTCGATTTTCAAATCATAATATTGTTCCAAGATATTACGTGGAGATCCTTTTGCCCTAAGCGTCGGTAATTCCTTCATTCTAAAATCATCCTTCTCCAGCCCCAGTTCCGATAGAATCTCTTTCTGATACCTATTCAAAGGACTTTCATATCCTACTAAATGTCCTTCTTTAACTAAATCATTTGCATCATATCTTAAATCAATTTCCCTGTTGAAAATCCAGGATTGTACGCTATGTATAAACATTAGGGAAAAATTCCTAGGAAGTTCCAATAAAATCTGTTTAGGGGATTTTCCTTCCCTTAACCTTCCTAAAATCCAATTCTCATGTTTCATGTGTTTTGGAAAAGGAATTAATTCCCTTTCTTTAATTCTTTTTCTTATTTCTAAAACCTCTTTATTCTGTTCTCGGGGTTCTGTTAGATATAACATCAAGGCTTCATCCCATCTCTTTTTCAACAACAATAGTCCCACTTTTACTGTTATGTTTTCCCTTCCAAACCTTTGTTCCCCAAAATAGTTCAAAAAATAGCCTGGGAGCTCCTCTATCACAGGTTCCAATTTTTTTATCTCAGGATGGTAGATATGGAAAAGGTTTCCCCATAGGTCTCCCATTCTAATCTTTTTAATCCTTTTCCCTGCTTTTATCAATTCAACATCCTTTATTTGAACATCGATCTCTTTTGGAACAGTGATGCGTTGGTATGTTGTGGCATTTTTATCTTTCATGCCTGCAAATCCTATGTACTTTAATGGAACTTGAGTTATTCTAGAAATTTTCTTTAGAACAGTATCTGTAGACCATCCCACTTTTTTCAAAACATAAACCTTTTGAGACCCCTTTTCATCTATTCTATAATTCTCATTTACAACTGTTCCAGATTCATCTATTTCATATACATGGAATGTGTCTTTATCTAATGTGATCTTAATATTAGGCCTAGTTTTTGTTAAGAATCTCATACATATTCCCCCAACCTTTCCTTATTCTCTTTATGGAATACATCATCTTTAAACAGATGGTATTTTTTAGCATATTCAAGTGCTTTTTCAACCTCGTTATCCCAGTTTTCCAAGATTTTCCGAACACGTTTTGTCCATTCCAATGGACTTTCTTTTCTTGGAACTCTCCATTCTTCGGGTAAATAAGAAGAACTTGGAACCTCTCTTGTTGCCAATACAGGAACGCTATGTCCTAAAGCTTCTATCACAGGCAATCCAAACCCCTCCGATAATGATGGAACTAATAACATTTTGGCTTTTTTATAATATTCAAAAACTTTCTCTTTTGGGATGCTTTCTATCAATTCAACATTTTTTGGAGCATTATTTTTTATTTCATTAAGATATTCTTTGTTCCCTCTTGTTTCAAAGCTATAGCTTGTTCTTGTCAAGGACATTCCCACCATTACTATTTTTTCTTCAGGAAACTGCCTTGCTATCTCAATTACATATTCCGACCGTTTCACAGGCTCGGGCCTCCCCACATATAGAATAAATTCTCCTCTGGGCTTTTTAGGTCTTGGAAACACAGGAGGTACAAACATTACATCTATCCCGGCATTTTTCAAAAACTCATATGTAATCGGAGTAGAGGCAAAGAATAGATGTCCTTTGAAAAGTCTATAATAACTTTTTGCTATAAAATCCTTCAAAGGATGCCTTGGATAATATTCCTCGGTAAATATGAATTTCTTTTTAAAAAACCTTGCATTTGCCAGGTGCAAAGCTCCCAAAGTGTAAACAACATCCTCTTCCGGAATATCCTTTATCCAATACAATGGCAATTTCTTATAGAGCAATTTAACGCTCTTGTAAAAATCATAATGCCTAACCTTAAAATCTTCAAATAAATAGCCATGCATATTGTAAAAATAGCTATAGTTAAAATTGGCAATCATTCTAAAACATGTCCAAGGAACGTTGTTTAAATTTATCCTTTAGCTCACTTTCCGAGATTCCCAATTCCTGTATTATTCTCATAACAGCAGGTAATACTTGATTATTTATATAATAATCAGCGTCATAGCTTAGGTTCATTTTTTTGAACAGTTCATAGGGCCATGCCTTTTCCGAAATACTGGAACCTTGGGATGAAACAATATATTGGATAATGGTTCCGGCTCTTACTTTTATCCCATGTTGTCTTAGCCTTTTTGCGGCCATAACTTCTGGACTTGTAACTTCATATCTATCCAATGCCTTTGTAACCTGGGATGTTATTATTAATTCCTTAGGGTCCACGTCCCCTCTTTTCAATCTCTCTATAACGGATTTTACATATTCTATTGCCTTTTCCTTGCTTCCCTCTCTTAAAATAATATCCAAAACTTTTCTTTGGGTTTCCCTTGCTATAGGGCTCCAATCCCTTCTTACTAATTCAAAACCCCTTATCTTAACATGGCCTTTTTCAGAGAGCAAAGCATACTTTTTCTTAGCACCGCTATCGTCTCCTTTTTTTGTTACAAACAACCCTCTAACATAAAAATCCTCTAAATCCAATCTCATCTTCCCGGGCAATTTCTTATTTATATATTCTAAAAACTTGAAAACATCCTCTTTTTTCTCATATATTAAAAACACAGAATCCGTGTCTGTGTATAAAATCTTAAAACCCCATTTCTCTGCCTCTTCTATAACCTCTAAAATGTGTTTCCTTCCCCATGCTGTTACGCTCTCTGCCGCCTCCCTTAAATAATATCTGCTTCTTGCATATCCCATATATCCATAGAAAGAATTTGCCAATATCTTCAGGGCATGGGACCTTGCCTTTAATTCCATGTTCTCGGGATCTTTTTTCAACTGTTGTTTTATTTTATCTCTTTCATCTATCAATCTCTCTAAAATGGAAGGTATCAATCCTTGGGGCTTGTCTAAAAAAGCATGTCCCAAAGGAGATATATAACCTTTACCCTCTTTATTATATGTGTAATAATCGATATTGTAGGTTATAATAATGGAAGGATACAGGCTTCTAAAGTCTAAAACTACTATATTGGAATAGATGCCAGGCTCTGGTAATTTTACATAAGCTCCTTTTATCGGGTTTTCCTCTCTCCAAGCCACTTCATCTTGTGAAGGTAATGGAGGAATTAAAAAAGAGGTTCCACCTTCATACAACAATAGATTTTCAACAAGTTGCCCAGGGGAGCTTGACACCAATTCCTGCATATATGTTCTAGAGGTGTGGGAAAGCTCTATTATCAAATCAAAAAACTCTTCAAAGATCTCCCGTGTTGCAACAGCATCCGACAGAGAATAAGTTTCCAAAGATTTGTCCCCATCTTTCCACAACTTCCAAATATCTCCTTTCACAACCATCGTTTTTTCCTCTCCTTTCAAAGTTTCATAAACGGTTTTCAATGTATAGTCTTTAACTTCAATAACTCCCAGCCTTTTAAACAGCCTAACAACCCTAAACATATCTACATGTATCCTCCCTGGAATTCTAACCTTTTTTCTCCCCATCTCCAGACCATAACGAGCCACATTAAATGGAACCCCTAGTTTTCGGGCTCTTTTTTGCAAATAAGGCAAGTCAAACATAAAAGAATTATATCCTATTAAAATATCAGGATCATAGATAAGAACTTTGTCCATGAATGCCTTTATTAGCTGTTTTTCTGTTTTATATTCTGTGGGATTGTTCCCATTGCTTAACATTAAAACTTCATTTTTCTCAGGTGTTGAATAGGAAATAGCAATAATAGGATCCTTATTAGCATTAACATTTCCATTCTCATTATAAACCTCTATATCAAATGCCATATAACGAAGTTTGGATTTTTCATATTGGGGTTTTGTTCTTGTGTCTATTTGATAGCGTTTTTTCAATGGAATATCATATTCGTAGGGCTCCGGTGTGTCTAACACAAGGGATTTAATCAATTTAACATCTGCAACTTCTCTCTTTTCCAATCTTTTTATTCTAAATTCCTTCCATATTTTTTCTAATGTTCCATCCTCTTTGGCATAAAGAAAATATGGGGTAAATTGGGGTTTGTAATAACC
>WAPD01000046.1 GCA_015520875.1 Microcaldota archaeon | reverse complement strand
CATCATTTAATTCCAATCTTCTTGCCCCAACTATCTTATCCAATTCCAAATCCAATTCATAAACACCATATTCTAAAGGTTGCTCTGAATAGAAGACCTCTTCTTTTCCCTCTTCATTAACAGCATTGGCTACTCCATCTCTCCATCTATAAATCAAATGCATCTTATGGTTTCCATAAAACAGGTTTTTAAAACTAATGTTGGTTAATTAAGCATGGCTAGCAATTATCATGAAGCACGAACAGGTAAAGTTTCCAGAGGAACTGGTGCTAAGAGAGTTCCATATAGGGATAAGGTAAAGGCACATATAGGAAGAGAAAGAACCTATACAAAGCTAAACCAAGAAGGCACAGAGGAAAAGAAGAAAATCATAAGAACAAAAGGAGGACACAGCAAGGTAAAACTAAAGCTCGTTAAATTTATTAATTTGGCATTGCCAGATGGAAAGGTAGTAAGAGCAGAAATAGAATCTGTTATCCAAGGAAACACACCTAACGATACACGAGCCGGTTATATTACAAAGGGAACAATTGTCCAAGTAAAAGGACATGGAAAAGCAATAATAACCTCAAGACCCAATCAACATGGCATCTTGAACGCAAAACTAGTTCAATAAATTTAAACACATCTAACATAAATAAACACATGGAAATAAAAAACCGTAATGCTCTAAGCATTCACTATGTTCCTGATAATTTACCGTATAGAGAAAAAGAAATAGATTTTATAAAAACTGTCTTATTTCCTATTGCTAATGGAATAAGAGTTCCAAATATCATAATTTATGGAAACACAGGTACAGGGAAAACCTCTGTTGTTAAATATATAGGAAAGCAAGTGCCTGCCGAGGTCAATTTCAAATACATCAATGCAAAGTTTGAAAACACAGCTTACAAGGTCCTTTCAAAGGTGGCAGGAGAAGAAGACAAAATGGGTTACACTATATCTCATTTTATACAAAAGATAAAAAAGAACCCTAAGAATACCATTGTTGTGTTGGATGAGGCAGATTTCCTAAAAAAGGACATAGATGATGTTTTGTATTATCTTTCTAGAATAAATGAGGATCTGGAGACACATATTGCCTTTATCTTAATCACAAATAAAATAAATCTAAAAGCACAATTGGATGCTAGAACAAGGTCTTCTTTAGATGAAAGGGAATTATTCTTTAAACCTTATGATGCCTTTCAACTTCGTGGCATCTTAGAAGAAAGGGCTAAGCTTGTTATCGGAGATCAATATGATCCTACAGCAATACAAAAAATAGCGGCCGTCTCAGCCCAAGATAATGGAGATGCCAGATATGCTTTAAAACTATTATCCAAGGCAATTGAGATAGCAGAGCAACAAAATGCAGAAAAGCTTGAAATATCTCATGTGGATAGAGCTATAGAATCCTTGGAATTTGACCTTGTTTCAGAGACAATAAAAACCCAGCCATTAAACCATCAAATAGCCCTATATACTCTTGCAAAAATGACTTTATCTAAAAGGGGATTAATAGACGATAGCGGGTTTATCCCAATAGGAGAACTCTACAATTACTATGTCCAGGTATCAGAGCTTGTGTTTAAAAGAAAACCTAAATCTTCCAAACGTTTTAAAGAATACATAAATGAATTAGAAAATCTTGGAGTGCTTTCCACAACCATGCTAAGAAGAGGTTCTAGAGATTATACAAGGCTAGTGAGAATAGGAGTAAATCCAAAGGATGTGATGAAATTCTTTGAACAATGAGATTTTACATTTTATTGGGGTTGTTGGTACTTGCGGGTTGTATAAGCTTTAACATTAATGATCAATTAAATAGCAAAGAATGTGATTTATTAGCATCAAAAAGCTCAGACCCTAAATTGATTACATCTTGTTATTTAGACCAAGCAACTCTGTACGCTGTGGCAGGAGATGAAAAAGAAGCTTTGAAATCCTGTGCAAAGCTAGCAACAATCCATTACAGTCCTTTAAAGGATGTGGGTGGCATTGGACAAATTGTCTTTATTCCTATTGAATACTTATACAATATTTATTATCCTGTGTGGAACTATAAAAGCTGTGTAATAATGGTGGCAAAAATAACAAGGGACGAAAACGTTTGTTCCTACATTGGTGCCTGGGACCATTTATTGGAACAAGAAGATATTCAAGAAATACAGAAAAGCACAACAGAGCTCATCGGAAGAAAGGCTATTAGCGGAGTTATATCAGGACCCCAATTAGCCCAATCTTTCTATCCAGGATTGACAGCTTTAGATTGTAAAGAAGAAGTTAGGGCCGTTAAAGCAAGAGATGCAATTGCTACAAAATCCTTTTTTGATATTGTGGAAAGTTAAGCATTTACTTGGGCAAGCACAGAGGCTCCCCTTTGCTTTGCCACTCCTATAACATTTTTGCCTATTTTGGCTGTCAAAGGATTATGAGTTACAATTATAAATTGTGTTGCTTTTGATTGTTCTTTTATAAATTGAGTTAATCTTTGAACGTTTAATTTATCTAATGCAGCATCTACTTCATCAAACACAGCCAAAGGCAAAGATCTTATGGAATTCATAGCAAACACTAGTATTAACCCTAAAAGAGACCTCTCACCACCCGATAATGCCTCTATCCTAATTGCTTTACCCCCTCTAATCAATTTTATGGAAATCTCTTTATCATATTCTATATGGCCTTCTCCAAAGTTGGGTATTGAAAGGGTATATTCCTTAAATTTTTCATTTACCTTGGAGATATATTCCCTAAAATAGGTTTGTTTCTTTATCTCAAGCTCATGTATTAAATTAATTAATTCTTGCTTTTCTCTCCTTAGCTTTTCTATCCTTTCTTTAATATCCTTAACATCCTCATTTACCCTTTCGTATTGTTCCTGAGCCCTAAAGTTAATATCTCCTAGGCTTGCCAGCTTGGATTCCAGTTCTGTTAATTCCTTTTCCATGTTTTCTATTGTCTCATTCAAAACCATGTCTATTTCTCCAAGAGAATGTTTCAACTCTTGCAATTCTTGTTCCCTAAGTCTAATCTCTCCCTCTAATTTATAGTAGCGTTTTTCTATTTTGGAAAGCTCTTCCAAAAGTTTTTGTTGTTTTAATCCCAGGTCTCTGAGTTCTTCTTCTTTTTCCGAAGATAATTTCATTAACTTCCTTAAATTTTCGTCCATCCTTAGGTAAGCTGCTTCTTTTTGACGTGTTGCCAATTCTTTTATTC
>WAPD01000045.1 GCA_015520875.1 Microcaldota archaeon | reverse complement strand
CTTCTATATTGGTGGAAGGAAGTAGGTATCCATTATATCTAATATATGGAAATATTACTGGAAACAAAAAAGGGATTGTATTGTTGATGAACAACACCTATAGTAATGATGTAGATGATTTCGCAACTCTATCTCACTCCAGAATATGTAACGAAGAAGACGATTTATATTTCAATAGGAGTAAAAGGTATCCAATCCCTGCTAAATTCAATGCTTACAATATAACTTGCTCTATTTTCTACAATGGAGACTATGTTCCTTCTGCAAGGGATCATTTTGGTTGTACCAATGCATGTAATAACGTTCCGTTAAATGTTTCAATGGATATCACAGAACCTTTAAACAATTCCACTGTTTACACGATTCCGTTTTTACTTAATGGAACGATAAGCGGTTTTCCAGGGAACTATGTTTGTGGAGTGGTATTAAAAAGTTCTAAAGGTTTTTCTAATTGGGACGTTCTTTATTATGGTTTTAATTTGACTAACTTCAGTGCAAATGTCTCTTCACCAAACCTAGATGTGAATAATACAATATGGTTGGAATGTTATTATAATGGTTCCAAATACTATTCAGATAATGTTACATTCTTTTTGAAAAACGTTACCTGTTATTGTGGGGATAGGGAAACTTGTAATGATGCACTTGATAATAATCTGTGTAGGAGAATCTTGTTGACAAATGATATCCCTTTCAATGGAACTTTCTTTAAAACAAGTTTAAATTATCTTTATTATAAAGAAATCGATTGCCAAGGGTATGGATTTTGGGGAGTTCCATATGGATTTTTGATAGAATACTACACTAGAAACAAATGGTATGATGCCAGTTTCTACAACTGTTTGTTCTCCAATACAACCCTTTATCGCAATTTGGGGAACCTTACAATTGAAAATGTTTCTTTGAACAATAGCCGCATTTACTTCGGAAATAGAGGGTATCTTAGATACAATACCTATTATAGGTTAAAGAACATTTCTATTATTGATTCCATTTCCAATAGCCCTGTCTTTATAGGTCCCGAATTAACCAATTATTACAATTTTTACAATATATCTATAGAAGGCATTTATTCTTCTGGCATTAATATCTCTAATGGCTACTCTACAAGGTTTTTAGTTGATATATATACCTATCACACCTTCCATACAAACAACGCAACCCTACTGGTAACTATCAATAACGTTAACTCTTCTAATGGAAACTTGCGATTTGTGTTTGGACGTTTACAATCTTCACTGTATCAAGACAATGTGTCTCTTGAGCTCCATGTAAATAATGTAACCTTGGAAAACGTTACTGGATTTATGTTGGTAAGCCCTTATTATCCATACTTCAATTCTACTATAAGATATAGCACTGAAAATACTACAATAAAGAATGTCTATTTAAGTAATGTAACAAATGGAACAAATATAAGTTTCCTCTCTGGAACATGGAATAACTTTTTAGTCTTAAATAGCGGTTCTTTTATGTTTTCCAATCTCTCTATTAACTTCACTAACATTACGATGGTTAACTCCACTCAAAATGGAATGTTTTTAAATAATTCTAATGTGAGTTTGAAAGACGTTTATATTTGTGGTTCATATGGATATGACGTTTATTATGAAAATACTAATTTAACCTCCAGTAATTTAACTTGTATGTGGTCCAATGTATGGGGAACTTGTGATAACTATTGTTTGAACTACAGCAATCAGCTTTCTATGGACATTTTAGAGCCTTTGAATAATTCTTATGTTTATTTGCCAATTAATGGAACTTATAATTTCTCATTTTTGATAAATGCAAGTAATTTAGATAAATGTAGCATTTATTTAAACAACATTTCAATAGGGCTTTATTATAATTTAACAGGCCTTTCTAGAATTATTCCTGAGAACTATCCTCTGGGAACAATACAAGGCTTGCTTGTCTGTTCCAATGGAACCCATTACAGTTATAGGACCTTTAACTATTCATTTAATCAAGAATGTTTCTGTGATTCTCCTGAAACGTGTACAGAAGCATTCTATGCAAAGGATTGTAGATACATTTATCTTAACAAAAGCATTAATGGTAGCTATTTCTTGAACGCAAGCTTGATCTATCATAAGGGTGTGGAGAAAACGTTTGATTGCCAAGGTTACAACATTAATGTAACTAACATATTCTATAACCTATTTCATTATTTCAACACTACACATAAAGGTCTACTTGAATTTAGGAATTGTAATATTAACGGTAAGTTCAATGCTTATGCTGACCGTGTTCCATACATTTTCCATTTCTATAACAGCACTTTGTTTCATAATATTGAAGCTTTCTATATCTACGATAACATAACAATTATTCTGAATAGAAGTAGGTGTGAAGGTAATGTTTGTATTAGGGTAAAACCAACCTGGCAAATGAGACGCGGAGAGCGCGTGCCTAACATTATTATCGATAATTCTACGTTGAATAATCTCTCAGTAGCTATCAATGCCATTTATTCAAATATTACAATAATTAATTCAAGTTTGGTTCATAATACATTAGTTCCAATTATTGCGAATTATAGTCATGTAACGATTATCTCATCCAATCTTTCAAACAATGGGAGAGGGATCTGGCTTAATAATTCCAAAACCTATTTCTATGATTCCATATTTTGTTTCAATTCTGTTAAAGATATCTATTTTGAGGATTCCAATGAATTAAATTACAACGGAACAGAGAATCAATGTGATAGTCCAGGTGGTTCTGGAGAATATGATGACTTTGGAGAATATGGATGTACCTATGTGTGTGGACGCGGGTATAACAACCCACCAGTTAATACCATTCTAGAACCTATACCCAATGGAACTTATTATGGGGATATTCTAACAATTAAATACATTGTAAACGATACAGATAATCTATTTCCAAATGGAACATTGAGAATTTACATGGACCTCTCTAGAAATTCTCCTATTTACTTCAACGGTTCCTACAGAGTTGGAGATTTGGTAGAATTTAATTATACAAATCCACTGGCAACCGAAGGATTGTATTTACTTACATTTTATTCTAGAGATAGGTACAAATATGAAGACAGGGATTATATTTGGTTCTATTGGTATCCAAATACATGTTCTTGTGATTCGTGTGAAAGCTGTACTGAAGCGATGATGAACAACTCTTGTTCAAGGGTTGTATTGACCCAAGATATCTTGGCCACTTCAAATATTTGTATCGATAATGTTACAAAACCATTGCTTGGTAATGGGCACGTTATCCAAGGAACAGGTAGCAATGTTGGATTGAATGTAAAGAATTATTC
>WAPD01000044.1 GCA_015520875.1 Microcaldota archaeon | reverse complement strand
TCCATATATTAGATATAATGGATACCTACTTCCTTCCACCAATATAGAAGTATTGGAATTATATATATTCAAATACCTGAATTGGCCACCAAAACCATAAACAGACATAAAAGCAACAGCAGTGGCATTGGAAACTGTCAAATTCTGGAAAAAGGTTCCATAAGCATAGGTCCCATTAAATCCATAGGAAACATTTTCCATCAAGATATTGGTAAAGTGAACAGGTTGTACTGTACTGCTAGGAACAATAATATAGTATTGGAACCCTGTGAAGGTGTTGAAAATAGAGATATCTGTAAAACGAGATCTACCCCAATTATCCTCTGGAAAAAGGAATCCATATGTCGCATTATCCAAGGTAATGTTTGAAAAATTAAAGTAAAGTGATGGGGGCGGTCCAAAGGTCCTGTATCTAGAAGAATAAAGAATTGTTCCATTTTCCACATCTTTAAAGCTTAAATTGTAAATATTAACATAAGAATCGTTTACAGTGAAAATGGTAAATGCATTACTTAGATTATAAAACGTTAGATTGTGGAACGTAAGGTTTTGGGAGCTTACGTTAGTTGTTCCATTAAATATTAAACCATCTCCATGTGCAAAAACACAATTCTTCAATTCCATGTTATAGGATTCTCCAAACAATAAACTCTCAACAACATTCCCTTGGCAATCCACCGTTTTATTCACAATATTTGAAACTGAAACATATGAAACATTGGTATCGAAAAATACAGCTTCACAAAAATCAGACATCAAAGCATTAGAACATTCCAAATCACTTCCACAATGACATGCTCCCCTTTGCAAATCAAATGAAACAGCATCTGAAACAATGCGATTTGTTCCATTATAACACATTACTTTTAACCAATTATTGGAATAAGCTAGAACTCCGAATGGGTCAAAATAATTGGTTTGTGTTGTGGTATTGTTTAACGCAAATAAACTAACTCCTGAATAATTATTTACAATTATTCCACATAGATAACTATTTTGAGGCCCGTTTACTGCAAATGAAACATTTACGGGCAATTCGCTTATGTTGCTGTTATTTAACGGAGAATAAAGAGAGATTGTTCCATTGCTTGTTCCATCACAAACGTTTGAACATCCAAAATAGCCTATATCAAAGAAGTAACTTCCATTGTAATAGAAATTAGTACAGGTGTTATTATATGGGGTGTAGTTCTTATAATAATCAAAGAATAGATAGCTGGGTAGATAAATATCATAGATATTGTTTCCACATACTCTGGAATTAATTAAAAATATGGAAAGGTTAAGCTCCAATCCTTTGGAATTGTTTTCCCATACAGAACCATCCAGTACTAAGCTACTATTATTTAGAAGGTCAAATGGGTCAGAATTAACAACGGTTGTGTTGTTCAATGAAATAAATGTGCTAACATTTGTCAAAAACGTTGTGTTGTTTAGATAGGAATCAATTATTGTAACATTGGAGCGAGTTATATTAAAGAACGATGATAGAAGCTTTGTTCCGATTAAAGTTAAAGCTGGGGTTGTTGTGGCTCTCCTTTCTTTATATAAATAACGCGTATAATAATAAATGGAAGCATTTTCAAAACTACTGTTAATTAAAAAGATAGAAATGTTCCAGTTCACAGGTCTCGAATAATCATCCTCATATTCTCTATCAACCTTCATTAAAAAGTCCCTACTGCTAATGTTAACAAAATAAAGGGGATTTATTCTAGGATAATGGTGCATTGCACGTGCAGATCCCCAAGCAGAACTAGAGGGTGCAATAATGGTAATGGTTGTGGAATTGGTTGCATTTACATTAACAAAGCTTACATTGGTCGTATAATTAAAGCTTGTATTGTAAGTAACATATAATCTAGAATAAAGATAAAAAACAAATTCATCTCCCTCTAGATCCTTGAATAAAGAGTTATTAATCTGAAACATGTTTCCACTAAGGCTTACAAAGATACGATAAGCACCACTTATATTTCTTAGAACAATGCCTTCTAAAGAAGCATACTTGTTGAAATATTTTGAGAGCGAAAAAGTCCCCAACAAAACTTTAATGTTTTCTATTGTTAGATTGGAAATGGATATATTACCATGATATTCATCAAAATTAACCAAATTAGCATAATTGTCTAAAATACAGTTCTTTATTGTGAAGTTTTCAACGCTTGTTATATTAAATAATCCCCAAACAGTTCCATTTATTAAATGTCCATCACAGTTGAAAATTTTATTAGAATTATTGAATAAAAACATGTTGGGGCGTGTTAAATTCTTTGTTAAAACAATCTCTTCACAAGAAAGACTATCCAAAGCAGATTGACAGGTTTCCACATCCCAACAATAACATGTGCTATTTGTGACATTCAACGAAACAACAGGGCCAACACCTCTATTAGCATTTCTATCTTTACAAATAACTTTCCAATTGTTACCAATTAAATTAGGGAAATAAAACGTAGGAGTCAATGTCACAGGCGTATTGTTCAAAACAACAACATCGTCAACAACATAATTGTTAACCAACAAAGCACATTTAAACCGAGTTGCTTCATCATCTATAGCATAAAAAGTATAATTCACAGGCTGTGTTGAGATAACATCACTAGGTAAAGGATATTGAGGATATATGGAAGGTGCAACCGTATCACCTGAAGAACAATAATAAGTACACTCATTTACAAATCCATAATCGCTCCAATTTCCAGAGAGATCACAAGAGTTTTCTGTTCCATTACTTCCAACCCAATTGTTATCACTTAATAAATCAGAAACATTATTAAAACAAAAATAGTTATTGTAAGCATATACAACAGAGTTCCTTGAATAAACTCCGATAACATTGTCTTCAACATAACTATTTACAATCGATAAATGGGAATTGTTTGCATAGATTCCATATTGGAAACCCTCTATTCTACAATTGCTTATATTTACATTTGTTCCACTAACATAAACTCCTATAGAACTATTATTTCCTATTATGGCATAACCATTACAGTCCAAAGTTTCTCCAGAGGTTAAGTTAATACAACTTCCATAAATATCTTGGGTTAAAACAGGGTTGGTTGTAGAAGCACAGTCTCCACAGG
>WAPD01000043.1 GCA_015520875.1 Microcaldota archaeon | reverse complement strand
TACATATAGGAATAACAGAGGCAGGACCTGCAGGAAAGGGTTCTATAAAATCTGCTGTAGGGCTGGGAATTCTGCTTTATATGGGGATAGGGGATACGATTAGAGTTTCCCTAACAGCAGACCCTGTTGAAGAGGTTAAAGTTGCTTATCAGATACTCCAGTCTTTAGGATTAAGGAGAAAAGGAATAGAGATAATTTCCTGCCCAACATGTGGAAGAATAGAGGTTAATCTTCCTGAAGTTGTTAAAAAAGTTGAAGAAAAACTTGAAGGGGAAGATTTGCCAATAAAAGTGGCAATAATGGGCTGTGTTGTAAATGCCATAGGAGAAGCAAGGGAAGCAGATATTGGACTTGCCTGTGGAAATAAATCAGCAATACTTTTCAAAAAAGGACAACCTTTAAAAAGGGTTTCAGAAGAAGAAATGGTTGACCAATTACTTGAAGAAATCCAGAGGATGAAAGAGGAGGAAAATGGAGGAGCTTAATATAAAACTAAATGCCGTTGCAGTTGATGTTCTTTCAGAAGAGTGGAGAGAAGAGGATGTTATCCAGAAAACACCTGTTCTCCTTGAAAAAATAACAAAAAGAAAAGGTGGTTTTACCTTATACATGAAAGCCCCTTATGAAAATATAGAATGGTATTTTTCAAAAGGCCTTACACTTTTCCATATAAAAAATAATCAAGGTAGAAAAATCCTCAGAATTGAACATGAAGATGGGCAATATTGGGTGGATATGCCATATAATCAGCAAGTTGTAGATTTTCTTAAAGAATTTATGGAGGATTAAATGGAAAGGCTTGTTGAAAAAGCAGAAACATTAATGGAAGCCCTACCATTTATCACAAAATTCAGAGGAAAAACATTCGTTATAAAATACGGCGGAAATGCAATGGCAAAGGCAGACCTTAAAGCTGCTTTTGCTCAAGATATATTAATGCTTAAGTATATAGGAATAAACCCTGTGATTGTCCATGGTGGAGGTCCACAGATAGGCGAAGTCCTGAAAAGGATGGGGCTTGAGTCTAAATTTGTTGGAGGTCTTAGAGTTACCGACAGAGAAACGATGGAAGTTGTGGAAATGGTTCTGGGAGGCCTTGTTAACAAAAATATTGTAATGCTTATAAATAAATATGCAGGTGGACATATAAGGGCTGTTGGTCTTACAGGTAAAGATGGTGGACTTATAAGAGCCAAAAAATTAGATGCAGAAGAGTATTTCAGGCAGATGGGAGATTTTAGGCCTACAGAGCTAATAGACCTTGGCCATGTAGGAGAAGTGGATTTTGTTGATGTCCAGATTTTAAAACATCTTGAAGAGGATAACTATATACCTGTTATTGCACCTATTGGATTTGATACTCAGGGAAATGCATACAATATAAATGCTGATTTTGTTGCCGCAGCAATAGCAGGGGCATTAAAAGCAGAAAAGGTAATATTTTTAACAGATATAGAAGGTCTCAAAGACGAAAACGGCCAGACAATTTCTTCAATAAATATTGCAAAAATAAATCAGATGATAGAAGAGGGAACAATAAAAGGTGGAATGATACCAAAGGTGAAAGCCTGTATAAATGCCTTACAACAGGGGGTCAAAAAAGCCCATATCCTTGACGGCAGAATTCCCCACTGCGTTCTTCTTGAGATTTTTACCTCAGAAGGAATCGGAACAGAGATAGTGGTTTAGTTTTATTTTTCTTTTCTAATATAACTATCAATAATTCCTTGGTTTGTTCGAGAAAAATATGGCTTTAAATCTATAAGATTTTTTAGTTCTTTATCTTTAGATTGTGATGGAGAACCACCACTGTGAATTAACACTGCTCCAAATTTATAATTAAAAATCTGTTGGTTATATCTTTTCTCAAAATATTTTATAGAATGTTTAATTTGTTCAATAGCCTCGCTTATATTGGTTCCCTTTAACTCTATAAAAATAACATTTCTTACAGAATCATCGGAAAAATATAATAAAAGATCACATTTTTTAGAAGATTTAAAATTCTTACATTTTTTCTTTTGTTTTCCACACCTACCAGAGAAATTATCATCTATAACTAAAACAAGCCCTATTTCTTTTTCTTTAATTTGAAAGGAAACCTTTTTTTGATTTTCACTACAACTTACTTTTTTTGTTTTTCGTGGATTATTTATATCGTGAGCAATGCATTTTATAAAATCTTCCCTTAGCTTTTCATACAACATTTAAACCTCATAATAAAGAGAAGAAATTTTCTCTGAGATCGAGCCAAAAGTTTGCCAATCTATAATTCCACTTCTTTTATCTAAAATATTGGAAACCTCTCCGTTATCTTTAAATAAATACACGGCTACATTAGTTTTATC
>WAPD01000042.1 GCA_015520875.1 Microcaldota archaeon | reverse complement strand
ATTTAATCCAGATAAGGCTCAATTGCTTTTTATTATCTTTGGTGTGCTTTATTTATTTTATTTGATAATAATGTTTTTCCTCAATCAAAAACTATTTGAATTCAACTTAATGACATTGCTTGGGATAATCGCCCAAATTGCTTTATTTTGGCTGTTTTGGTTTCTGTTTAAATTCCAGATGTATTTTTATTTAGCTTTGTTCTATACATATATGGGGGTTTTGAAAATTATTTATGGTGTGATTTATGAATACCTCTAGAAAAGGAACGAGGGCAGAGAGAAAACTCATGGAACTGTTAAAAGCTCAGGGCTTTTTAGTTGTTAGGATAGCCGGTTCTGGAAACTATTCTCCGGATTTAATAGCCTTAAAAAATGGAAAGGCTTTGATTTTAGAGGTAAAAAACAGCATTAAAAATAGAGTATACATAAGGCCTCAGCAATATAAAGTGCTTGAGATGTTTGAGAAAGAAGGCTTTAGAACCTATATTGCTTTATATAGAAAAGGAAAATTCTTGTTTTTTCCCTTTAGTTCTATAGAGAAAGCGGGCAAATATTATTATATAGATGAAAGCTTGTTCCACACTACTTATCTTCTTTAATTTTTAGGTTTTGTTTAACTTGTTCCATTAGAGCTTGCACATAAGGAGGTTTTTCATCTCCAAATCTTGTGTCCAAGATTTGAACCCATGTGTAATATTGATCCTCATCTATAGGTAAAGCCATAAAACCTCCATTTGCAGACAAAAACTTCAGGAATAGATCATAGGTTTCTTTCCATTCCTTACCCTTTACTAAAAACCCATATTGGAGTAATTGAGGATTTTCAGCCATTGTTTTATAGGCTTTTATTGGTTTTTTTTCCATATCATCTCTCAATTGCTCCAATAAAGGCCCATATCGCTGTTCCACCATTTGAAAATAATCCTTCCAACCTGTTAAATTGTCCAATCCAAGGGCACCTGTAAAATCACTATCTAGATTTAAATCCTTGGATTTTAGAGCATCCATAATCTCTTGTGCTAACTCAGGATTTACTGTAAACAAATGGACCAATCTATTGAGATTAACCATTGTAGGGTGTGAAGCCATATAATTGATCAATTGTTCCTTATCTAGATTTTTCATAACGTCTGGGGTTGGGCCCTTTAGAATGAATTTCTCCAATGATGATAGAGACCTGGTAACTCTAGGGTCTGTAGGATAAAATTGTGTTTCCAATACTGAGGACCATTGGGCTATATAGGACATATTATGGGGCTCACCCATAGCCATAAATACAACATCGTTTATGTTTTTTGAGAGATAGTTATATACTTTGTATTTGATAACATCAACATCTTCTAATGTGTAAAGAGGGTTCTCCACTTTTTTAAGTAAATAGATTAAAACCCCCACTTCTAAGTTTTCCATCCCCAAAAGTTTTTTCAAACGTTCTTTTTCCTGATCTGTGAGTTCTCCATCCAAGAATTTCAATGCCAACTGTTCTTTTTCCCTTATTTGAGGAGTTTTATCCTGGAACCATCTCCAAGGAGCTAAAGGACTTTTCCCAAACCCATAGTTTTCCATCAAAGCAACATCTTCCCAATAGGCCATTTCTCCTCTGAACCAAATTGGTCCTGTGCCTTTATAAGTTTTTACCCAGTCTTCAACCTCCTCTGTGTTGTTCCTTTGCTTTGAAACATTTAATTTTTCAACAATGGCCATTGCCTTTTCCTCATTTACATTCTTATCTTTCTCGGGCTCCCTTAACAAAGAAATTACATAATCTATAGCTTCCACAAAATTTGTTATTAATTTCTTTATAATCTCAACCCAGAACATAATAAAGGCTTTTAGAAATCCCACAATGGCTTCTATTAAGGTTCCTCCTTTCTCTATTGTTGATTCTGCGGTCTCCCATGCTGGTCCCAGTCCAGTGGACCATCCCACAAACCTTCCAACACCCTCTAAAAAGGATTTTGCCTTCATAGCCTCTTGAAAACCATTTTGCAGGGCATTCATAGCCACAAACATTATAGGGTTCTGGAAGGGATTTCTGAAAGTAAAGCCTTGGGCTGTGAAATCAAGGCTTAAAGGAACGCCTGTTACATTAACGCCTAAAAAAGGGACTAATGTTCCTGCTTTTAAGCCAAAACCTCCCCTTAAGGTATTTACCTGGGCATAGGCATCTGCTACCAATCCATCTTTTTCCACATTAGATTGAAGGCCTGCTTCATAATGATGAGTTCCTTTGTTTAATTGTATTGAGGCATTTCCTCCAACGGTAAAGGTTGCACTTCCTTGGGAGGGGAAAAAAGCGCCAGCTCCAAGACCAATAACCCTAACCTCCTTTTCTTTTGAAAAATCTCCTGTGATGAATTCTTTTAGAGATGAATTGGAAGGTTTTTCAAGTAGAGCTCTTTGTGTTAAATAATAGTTGAAGAATTTGATGGGCACCTCAATAACGCCTTTTGTTTTACTTAAGTCCCTGATGCCCAAAGCATATGCTATCTCCCTAAATATCTTGAAATTAACCTCCAAGGTGCCCTTTCTTCCATCCAAAGATAAAATAATGGATTCTCTTCCATTGTTCTCTTTAATGGCCCCTTGTTTCTGGGCCCATTCTTGGATTTCTTGCACTTCCTTAGGTTGATTGGGAACTTGGGCCTGCATTTTAGAATGTGAACCTTAGAGAGGCTTTAATGCCCCATCCCTCATTATATCTTCCTGTCACATCTTGATAAGAGCTTCTAAAGAGGTTTAATGCAAATCTATCGTTCTCTAGGCCCAGTCCCATATAAGAGCCTGTGTTAGCTCCCCAAGCATAGGCAAATTGTCCTGTTGCATATACTGGCAATCCAAAGGCATTTATTCCAAGTAAGTATTTTCCTTTAAGCCCTAGGGATGCTGTATCTCCCATTGTGGATGTTTCGTAGGTTCCAAGCACTTGCATGGACCATTTATTTTGGGAATAGGCAAATCCTAAGTAATAATTGTTAAGATAGACTCCTCTATCGATTAATTCCCTCAGAGTAGCTCCTAAGATTCCTGTTAATTCGCCTTCTTCCAGTCTCTTTCTTAGCACTGCTCTTAGTGCTGTTTCCTTAACCCCGTTTAGCAACATGGTATAAACCAGGGCATGGGCCTGGAATTCTAATGCAGAATAGGTATATGAAGCTCCGTAATAATAGCCTGCGCTTCCGCCTCCTACACCCACCTTTACTCTGTTGTGCTCATCTAAGGAGATGCTTAAGTTCAATAGGGTAAATGAATCTTTTCCAAAGGAACTTCTGATAACTTCTGCATAGCCCCACTTACCTTCTGCCAACACAGACCAATAGTTGGTTGCATTTATTAGAAATGCATAAGCTGTTTGTGTCCTAAGAGCTGTTTGCAATTGAATTAGTTTTTCTTTAACTGTCTTATCTTCAACTGTTGAAGGATCTCTAAGGGCTGCTCTTAAAGATGCTTCATCTCCATCATAATAATTGTTTAATAAGTCATCATAGATCTGGGCTGCGGTATGGGAAGCCCTTGCATATTCTTCTCTAGCATGTTGTAAGGTTCTATATTGTTGGATAAATTGAAGTGTGTTGAAGAAACCTCCTAAATTATCTATTTTAATGGCCAAAGTTCTGTTATCATTCAAGGCAGCATATTGGGCTATTGCTGTGGCACCTCCAAGAAGGGCTACAGCTTGGCCGGCCAATCCAGAGTTGTTTTCCCCTTCAAACGCTAAACCCATTAAGCTCACTCTCTCTGTTTCATAAACCATTCTAAATCCTCTTACATTTCCCAATGCTAGGTCACCTGCTACGAAGGAGTTTTCTCCAAGTGTTGCTTGACCTCCTGCTATTAATGTTCCTTTAACATAGCCTGCATAAGTTAGCTCTGGAATGTTTTTGTTTCCTGTGAGCGTTTCAATAGAAGTTGTTAGAGGTTTTAATAGATAAGCGGCTATTGCGTTAAACTCATCTTTACTAAAGTCAACTCCCACGCTAAACTGGCCCATATCCAATCCAATAATTCCAATAGCACCTTCTTTATCGCTTAATCTTAGGTCGGCAAATATCTTGGCAAATCCTGGAACATAAGTGCTCATTTGGGCGATCCATTGGTCTGCCATTTCTCCTGACAACCTTCCAACTCTATACCAGTTTCCATTAGGGTCTTTATAATAAATAGAGATTTCTTTTTGAGACCCTCTTTGGTCAAATACAATTGCCACATTTCCATTGGTTTTATTTAATTCATCTGCTAATTCTCCAGAAACTCTTGCCTCAAAACCTTCACTGTCCCATTTTATTGTTCCATCTAAGCTTCTAACCAGAGGAACATTTTGCAAATCCTTTGCAACAAGGGATAGTGAAGGTCCTTTTCCATCTGCACCTATTCTACCTTCAACTAAGGATGTTGTTCCAACCAATCTGGCAACAACCGTTCCTGTTGTTTTGTTTTCTTCAGTTCCATGATAGGAAAGGACTTCTCCTTCTGCACTAAAAGACATCCAAGTATTTCCATAGTAAACATGTTTTGTAGGAATGAAATCCAACAATGGTGCTGTGTTAGAGGCTAAACCTTTTACAATAAGTTGGGGATTATAAGCAGTTACTTCTGGGGATAAAGGTTTATCTGAACCTAAGGCAACATCAGCTGCTTTCTCAACATCAAAAATATCTTGGTTCCAAGGAGTTACTTCTCCGTAAGCAACCCTTCTTATATTGTCAACTGTGTTTAGATAGTATTCTGGAGTTCTTCGCTCTCTTGAAGATAGATACCCTATTGCCTCTGCTTTTCTTAAAAAGTAATTAGAAAGACTTTCAACCGATCTAACTTCTTTTCCATTTACCATTACATTGGGATTTCCTAAGAGGTTTGCCCTAATATCTTGGGCCAGAGTGGCTGCTATTTCGTACACTTTTTTACTTGCCCATAAGAGATATTCATCTGCAACATCTGCATTGAAACCCCTGAATTTGGTTGCCTTCATCAAACCTGTAACATATTTATCTATAACTTCTACTTTTGTTGTTAAGGAATTTAGATTATTGGAGGTTTCTATTAGTGCTGGTAGGGTTACTTGATAGAATGTTGGTAGGAATGTGAAGTTTTCCTTTAATAGATGGGACACTAAAGTAGAGACATCGTCTTCGACCATCTTTCTAAGATGGGCTTTTCCATCCTCTTTAAGCTCATATGCTGTGTAGTGTCTTAGCATTTGTGATAGTGCAGGAACTAGCGTCTTCAACAATTCATATCTTGCCAATACAGAAGCCCTTGCTAGCTTATCTTGGGTTTCATCATCCAAATAAGACATTAAACTTTGATAGTAAGACCAGTAGTTGGATTGAGTATCTTTAATTTCACTTACCACTTTTTCTAAATATTGGGAATTGAAGGATTTGTTTCCTGTAACTATATACAACGCGAAATCAACTCCTTTTCTGTCTTTAATGGAATTCCAGGCATTTATGAAGTCCCTTTCTTTAGATAAAATTAATATGTTTCTTACTTGATCTACAATTTCTTTTAGTTCTCCAAACGTTAGGTTCCCAACCTGGTATTCTTTTACAACCTCTAACAAGTCTAAGGCCCACTGTGCCAAATCATTTTCTCTTTGGGATTTTAGGAATTGTTCCGCTTCTTCCAGAGATCTGAAGTTCTTTCCAAACAATGTGTTAATTAATTCTAGAGTGGTCATTCCATATACCATGTAATTGGGATTTTCTAGTGGATAAGTTTCAGGTTGAAAGATTTGGGCAACAGTTAGAACTGCCCTATATTTCTCTTCATTAGTCCAACGAGAAGTATCCCTTTCCCGAGATTTTACCTGAGTCTGAGCCTCTTTATGTTGCTCCTTAGGTTGTAGTGTTTGTTCCTTCTTTTCCTCAGATTTTACTTTCGTTTCCGAAGACAAAGTTTCTTCTTTGGTTTGAGGGGGCACTTCCTGTGTTGTTTCTTCCTTCTTAAGCTCCTCTGTTGGAGGTTTTACTTGTTCTTGAGGCTTTTGGAATTGTTCTTCTTTTACTTTAGTTTCAGAAGCTACTTCTTTAGATTGTAATGGTGTAAAGGAAACATCACCCCATACTTCGTATCTTAAAGAAGCTATTAAAGCAACAAATTCCTCTTTTCCCAAAGAGATCCCAAACAATTTCTGTAAACGTCCGAGAAGTTCGTATTGTCTCATAAATTCAGCTACTTCTTTAGGGCCAAAACCCAGTTCTCTTAGAACTTCCTCCATTGAACTTGTTTTCAACTGCTCCCTAGCCCATACTAAAGCTTCTTCATATTTAGGAGCAGACACTTTTTTGTTTGTTAGTAATTCCTTTAAATGGGCTTCAAACAATGTTCCAAAATACCTGGATTTCAACAAATCTGGACTTGGTTTTTCGGTTTTTACTTCGGTAGGTGAAACAACTTCTCTTAACATCTCAGATTGCTCTCTTTCATTAGATGCTTCTACTTGGGAGCTTTCTTTCTTCACATGCTGGGTCTCTACATCTGGTTCTTTAGGAGCTTCTTTTACCAAGAAAGGTAAAGGTGGAATAGAGAGTTCCCTTTTCTTTTCAGGTTCGTGGGTTGTGGTTGTTTGAACAGGCTCCTTTGAGGGTTTTGTGTTGGCTGGTTTAGTTTGGGTTTCTCTATTTGTTGGTTGAGTAACTTTTTCTTCAGAGTTAACATTAGAATGTTTAGTTTCCTTTTGGTGAGAAGCTTGTTGGAATGTTGGTTGTAGTTTAGAATGTTTGGCAACAATTACAGCCGCCAATAAAGAGGATAGGATCTCTTCCATTTCTCTTCTATTTCTCCCTTCCAAGTATTTCATGAAATAAGGAGCTAAGAATTCTCCGTTATAAACCGTGTTATCATAGGCTTTGTGATCCCTTAACACTCTATCTATTAAATTTTCCAACATGTGTTGTCTTGTTATTTGGACCCTTGCCCTACTATAAAATAACAAATCTCCGTGAATTTCATTTCTTATTTGGACTTCTGTGTTTCTAAGTTCCTCAGGTGAAACCCTAACATCAGGCATGTATTTAACCATTATAGATGCCAACAGTTTAGCAGGATTAGAAGTAGAGGTTTTTTTCAATTGATGTAAGAATTCGTTCCAGGCTCTTTCTCCATCTCCACCAACAGCCTTTAACCATCCTTTTGTAAAGGCTTCCATAGCCTTCATATCTGGAACAATCCTTTGAATCTGTTCTTCAAAATACTTTTGATAAAGCTCTTTATTAAGTGTTTCTGCAAAATTACCCTTATCTTCTTTAGGGTCCATTAATACAGGTCCTGACATGATTAAATATTGGATAAAAGTGTTTTAAAATGATAATGTTTTGTGTTAATTTATGGGTAAAAATGCCAACCTTTAAACAGGGAAAAATCTTTTATTTGGCGAACAGAGAAAAGATCGGAATCTCTTGGGACAAAAAATCCCAGTATTGCCTTTCTTTTTATTCTTGGTAAAATTTCCTTTTGCAATAACTTTTTAATCTCCTCAAGTTCTCCTTTATAGAGATCTATGAGCTCTTTGTCCAATTCTGGAAAAATGCCTTCCCAACCAAACTTCTTTTCTATGCTATTTAAAGGGTCCTCTGTTAGTCCCCGTATCTGATAAAATGCTCTTAATAATTCTGGATTGGTAAATGCTATTTCCACTGCTGTGCTAGTTCCTTCAGCCGAAACAAAAGAATACAATAGCTTATTATAACGCCATAGCCATACTGGAAACAATGAAAGCTCTTTAGAAGAATTATAATATTTCAATATCTCTGTGTTCAATAGTGCCATTAAATCATCTGCCTGATAGTGGGATAATTGAAAAAGAGTTATTCCATAATAGAGTCTTGTAAATATATCACTAAATTCGGCAACATGGGTATATTCATGTAATAAATGTCCCAATATTGTTTTCTTGGATCCTACAACACTAATGCCTATGGTGTGAAATTCATAATTATAGAAAGAAGAGCTATCCCCAACAATCTCAACCACTCTAAGATTATTAAGGCCTTGAGAGAAGTTACTTGCACTAAATAAACCATGAATAATTTGAACCAATGGAAAATATTCAGAATGTATTCCTTTTCTAGAACGGAAGGTTAATTCAGGGGCCTTTTTTACCCCTTCCCTAACATAATGTTCAAAAGCATCGGGATTTACCTTTAAGCTTTTTTTAGCAAATGCCAAAGCACGCTCAAAAGCCTCTTCTTTAGATATCTCCAGCGTAGAACTTTTTTGCTTCACGCCAATATGTGGGCAAAAATGGTTTTAAAATAATGGCATTGGGTAGGTTTAGGGGAATTAAGAGGATAGCGTTTGGTGTTAAAAAATGTTTATCTTAAATATTTACAGTGTATGCAATTAAATCAAAGGAGGGTTTTGGAGAAGCATTAGAGATAGCTAAAAAAGTTCTAAGGGTAAATCCCAAAGCATTTGAGCATTATGTGGAAAAAGGAGAGCGAAATATTGTTCCGTTTGAGTTTAATTATGAGGCAAAGGAACCAGATAAAATGAGGGCTTTTGTTGAGGTTGTCCATAGTTTATTTAGCGCAAGCAATTATAGAGAGAGGCTAAAAGGATTAAAGATAGAAGATGACCTTTTCCAACATTTCCATTATCATTTTCCCCCTTCTCATAAAATAACGGTGTTTTTCACTTTTGGAGGGGCCTGGCATATCTTCGGTGCATTAATACATGAATATACTCATGCGGTGGAGTTAAACCAAAGAAATCAAGAGCCAATAGAAGTACTTTATAATTATAAATTCTTTAAGATAATGGACCACTGGGGAATAAACACAGAGGTAAAAAACATTTCAGAAAAGTTGATCTCTAAAATGGATCCTAAGTGTTTGGAAAACCTTGAAGATCTATTTCCCCTTCCAAAAGCCTATGAACTTTTGCTTTACAGCTTTGTAGATAGAGAACATAGTTCCCAAAGAATGGAGTTTGCTTTTATCAATCCAGAGCTTTTGATAGCTTTTTATCAAATCCTGGAGCTAAAGGAAAATCCCTTAAAGATGATAGAGGAAGCAATGGGCTGGGAAGGTATATTCGCAAAAGAATTGAGTAAAACAAAAATCAACCAATATGTAGAAGCTATGTCAAAAATTACAGAGACAATTAAAGAAAGTGAAGAGATAAAATCTATGGATTTATTTTCCGAAAATCCAGAGCTTTGGAACTTTGCTTTGCTTAAACCAAGAGTATGGCCCCGAGAAACTCTTTTGCAACCTAAGTTCCCATTTTTTGAAACATCCTATCCGAGAGCATAGGTACAAAAATAATGTAGGAAATGCTCATAAAAAATGAGTATTTTTTGAAAAAATGCTCACTAGAAATGAAAATTTTTAAAGCAAAGACACCATAACTAAGCGTGGATGAGATAGAGATTAGAGAAATTGTGGAAGAGCAGACAGAAGAAGCACTAAAAACCCAGGTGATAGAAAGGGACATAGAACCAGAAATAAAAAGATGGATGAAAGAAGAGGAAATAATAGTATTAACGGGTGTCAGGAGGTCAGGAAAAACTAGCATAATGTTTCATTTGTTGCAATCCCACGGGGGTACCTATGTTAATTTTGAAGACGAGAGATTCATAGATTTCACGATTAGAGATTTTGAGAAACTAGAAAGAGTTACCAAGGGACCATTATATTTAGATGAGGTGCAAAATGTAGAAGGGTGGCAAAGATTCGTAAGAAGAATACATAAAAAGAGAAAGGTTGTTGTAAGCGGGAGCAATGCATCTTTATTGGAAAGTGAGTTTGCAAGCTCTTTAACAGGCAGGACAATAACCTTCAAAGTTGTTCCATTATCTTATAGGGAATTTTTACGTTTCAAAGGATTGAAGCCAGGGAAGAGCTCCTTTGTAAAATATTTGGAATTGGGAGGATTTCCGGCTGTGGTGTTAAAGGAAGAAAAACGCCTCCTAAAAGAATACTTTTCAGCCATTTTATATAGAGATGTAAAGGGAGTTAATGAAAGGGTAGAAAGGCTTGCATATTACCTTCTATCAAATGTTGGAAAACCTTTTACCTACAGATCCTTAAAATCTTATCTTGGAGTTAAGCATGAGGAAACTGTTAGAAAGTATGTGAAAATGCTTAGGGATGCCTTTCTCATTGACATTGCTTATAGGTATGACCTCTCTTTAAAAAGAAGGGAAAGCTATGAGAAAAAGGTTTATAGCGTTGACCATGGTTTGGCGTCCCT
>WAPD01000041.1 GCA_015520875.1 Microcaldota archaeon | reverse complement strand
GTTTAATTTTGGGTATTTTGGATTGATGGCAACGGCCTTTGCCCTCCCATGCGCAACAATAGAAACTTCAACATTGGGTTGGGAAAAGTGCTTTTCTGCCCTTTTTGAATAGGTATCCGGGAATAACGCTATATTTCCTTGAAACAAATGAGCCCCTTTTATTTCATAATAATGGGTTCCATCAGAAAAATCATAAATAATGTTTTGAAATTTCTCTGCCTTTTCTAAAACAATACCTTGGGACCTCATATAGAGATAAAACATTTGGTTATCTAAAAAAGAATCCAATAAAATCCATTGCTTGTTAACAAAGGCTGCATTTACCATGTATTTGAATTTTCCTTTATAAGGCGTTAGATAAAGTTTTCTTCCCTTGGTTAGAATATGGGAAAGCTTAGCTGTATCTCTTAAATAAGCTAAACCTTTATCTGTTCTCACAACAAATCTATTAATTCTTTCTAGAAAGGTTGCCTCCACCTTGGGACCCAAATAAATGGCAGGCTTTGGCACTAAAATAGAACCATCGTTCCCTTTTAACAACTCTCCAAAGCCCTTTTTATGCAAATAAAGAGTAAATAAACCAATGGAACTATCGGCTTCATGCTGGGAATTTAAAGAAGGGGAAAAAGGTTCTAAGAAATGTTCCAAGGCTTTTATATCTTTTCTCGGAAGTCCTAAAATATCGTAGGAAGCTCCCGGAAATAATTCATACCATTCTTTATCCGGAAATTTTTCTTTCAATGAAATACCTCTTTTGGTAAGCATCCTCATAGGGCCCAAGGTTATGGGGAAGAATTTAATCTTTCTTTTCCTTAGCAAAAGGTCGCATTCCCTATAATGATTATCATCAGGAACATCTAAACTTCTTCTACCTTTTGGAAGAGATAGAGGAGCGTCTATTCCAATAATGGAAAAATGTTCTATTAAATCCTCTAATTCTCTATCACTATAAACATGACCTGTGATTATTTTATTATCTTTGAAATAGGCAAAGCCGGTTGGCCTTCTTGGAGAGCCGGCTAAGTCCAATGCCAATAAACCTCCCACCAAAGGATGGACCTGTGAAGGTTTAAAAACGTTATTGTGCTATAAACAAAAGGTAAGGGCCTGTAGCTCAGCCTGGTAGAGCGGCGGGCTTTTAACCCGTAGGTCGGGGGTTCGAATCCCTCCAGGCCCACCTTTATTAAAAAGCTTTTTCTCTAAAACAAAACCATGTTTTCTAAATATCCTAAAATAGAAAAGCTAATAGAACTGGGCATAGGTGATGAAACCGAGGATTCTCTAATATTGTCAAAGTTTGATGAGATGTTAGCCTATGAATTAGGGATTTTAGAAAAGGCCCCTGAGATGGATGAAAAACTTATGGAGTATTATAAATTGTATAAAGAACTTTATGACAAAGGATATATCCCAAAAACCACAGTATATGAAGGAAAGATATACTTTAGGGTTGCTTCTAAAGGATATTTAAGGAAAAAGAGGAAAACCCAATATTTGGTTGCTTTAGAGGGAGATATTTTAGAAAATTTAAAAATAGCTACAATGATGAAAAAGAAGCTTGTGATGAAAATAAACGGAAGATTTGTGTTTTTAACATACCATAAATTCCCTTAGGCTTTTAAACCCATATTTAGGATATTAGACTATGGAAGCTACAAAAAACCAAATGGATACTCTAAAAACAGGAACAACAACTGTTGGCATTGTTGCCAAAGATGGTGTTGTTTTGGCTGCTGATAGAAGGGCAAGCATGGGCCATTATATCGCAAGCAAAGATGTTATCAAAATAGCTAAAATAGATAATCATATTGGAATGACTATTGCTGGGTCTGTGGGAGATGCCCAAGCTTTGATTAGATTTTTACAAAACCATGCTCGCGATTACAAATATGATCACGGGCACCCAATACCTGTAAAAAGCCTTGTTACCCTATTATCCAATTTATTGTTTTATTATAGATATTATTCTCCATTTTTTATACAATTGCTTGTTGGAGGTGTTGATAAAAAACCCCAATTGTATAGCGTGGATATGGTTGGGGGTGTAACAGAGGAGAAATTCGCAGCAACAGGTTCTGGAACAACATTGGCAATAGCGGTGCTTGAAAACGAATACAAGGAGAATTTAAGCGTAAAAGAAGCTGCTAAGATTGCTGAAAAGGCTGTATTAACCGCAATGAAGAGAGATAGCGGAAGTGGAGAAGGCGTAAGCATAGCTGTTATCACCAAAAAAGGTTTCAAATGGTTAAAAGGAGGCCCTGAGGAATAGAGGACCTTTCTTTTTTATTTTTTCCTATCCGGTAAGCTATTTAAACGGTTCTGGATGCTCTAAAAAGCATGCAGTTCAAAAAATCTTCTAAAGAAGCTAAAAAAGAGAAAACAAAACCGACAAAGCTTTTTGATAGGATGAAAGAGAGAGTTAACTATTTTATACCTGCAATAATTGTGGGGGCACTTACTATAGCGGTATGGGAATCAGGTATACTTCAAGCAAATGTTGCCAATAGGAATACTTTAACCTTGGTGAATGGAAAAAAGATAACCGGAGGTCTATTATGGTCAACAATACCAAGACATAAAGTCCATTATAATCTATTTGAATTATTGAATTCTAGTGATTTTCAAAAGTTTTCAAGGCAGATTGGAAGAGGCGAAGTGAAAGAAGTAAATCGAAAAGTAAATGAAGATCTTTATATTTATTATTTAATGAAGTCAAAAGATGGAAGAGTAATCGGAATCGTAACACACAGTCCTAATATGTGGAACATAATTGGAATAACAAGGCCATTAAATACTAAAACTTGTGGAGACTTAGAGAACTGCTTTAAAGAAGTGTTAACGGATGATAATAAGGTTGAAGTAATAACAATTGAGGAGTATTATAACCCTTTAAAGGTAGAAAAAAGAGGTAATAGCTTAATTCTAATTGATGAGAGGTCCTATGTTGAATATAGAAAAACTGGAACAGATGGTGTGAATGCAATAGCCATTGTTCCAGAGAAAAACGCTATAAAGATCTACCATTTAAAGGGAAAATCTAGGAAAGATGTGGAAAAGCGGGAAATAGCCACACTAGATGGAGATAGTGAAGAACTAAGATCTAGGGAGATTATGGGATTTATGAAGGGGTTATTTGGAATAAAAGGGGGAAGCAGATAATTGCTTTATAACGTGGGGCCGCTGGGATTTGAACCCAGACTAACAGGTTTCTTCTTCATATCTGGAGCCTGTTGTGCTACCTGGTTACACCACGGCCCCTCTCCTCTTTATTTTTAGGAGTTTGGTTTATAAAGGTTCCTTAAATTGTAATTTCTTAAAAACAAACTACTAAAAAGAACCTTATACATAATTATTTAGGTGGAAGAATCAAAAAAGAAACCAATTATGTAGTTTGGAAATGTGCAAAATGCGGGATTTGGACTATTTCCACCATGATAAAAGGGGACTTAAATAAAAAAACGTTAAGATGCATTTATTGTGGAAGAACTTCTAAACTTTTAAATGCAAAAGGAGATTGGAACGTAAAAATAGCCTATATTGGAGGATCAAAAGAATGGGCACAAAAGAGATTACACGCGGCCAGAAAAGGAATATTTAACGATGTGGGATAAAACCCATAAAAGGATTTTAAACCTGTTAGAGCAATCAGGACCATTAACCATAAGACAGATTGCCCGCAGGCTAAAACTAAATGAAAGCGGATTAGAAATGATGTTGGTAAGATTGGAAAGTGAGGGTGAAATAATTTCATTTAAGGATAAAAACGGTAAAGAATTTTGGCACAAGTCTAACCCAACAACAATAACCTTGGGACAAAAAGAAGTAAATGCCCTTTTAAAATTGAAATATAGGTTGGAGGAATGGGACAGAATGATGGAGGCAATGAGGCAGTTAGATATATATTAT
>WAPD01000040.1 GCA_015520875.1 Microcaldota archaeon | reverse complement strand
CCTCAAGAAAGATAATGGAAGAATATGAGCTATATTCCCATATAGAAATAGCATTTAGGGCCCAAAAGGACTTTTTCCAAGAACACATAGAATGGTACAGGGAATTGCAAAGAATTGTTGGAAAACCTTTCTTGTTGGAATTGTTTGATAAAAGGTATGCTTATTTCATAACAAAGTTTGAGTTTAATTTTATAGATAGCAAGGAAAAAGCAGCCGCATTGTCAACCGTTCAAATAGATGTGGAAAATGCCCATACCTATGATATAACCTATGTGGATGAAGATGGAAAAAAGAAAAGACCTTTAATATTGCATGCTAGCCTAAGCGGAGCTGTGGAAAGAGTAATGTTCGCTATTCTAGAGAAAGAAGGTATGAAGATAAAGAAGGGTGAAAAAGGCAGGTTCCCATTTTTCCTATCACCTATCCAGGTTAGGATAATCCCTGTGTCCCAAGAATATATGGAAAAAGCCCATGAAATATGGAGTTTATTAAAGGATGTGGCAAGAGTTGATTTGGACGATAGAGATGAAACATTATCTAAAAAAATAAGAGAGGCCCAACAAGAATGGGTGCCATATATTGTGGTAATAGGAGAAAAAGAAGTTAAAGAGGGAACATTATCGGTAACGATAAGAGAGACAGGAGAAAAGAAAACATATAGCTTGGAACAATTAAAAGAAGAATTAAAATCTAAACAAAAGCATTTTGAAGAATTAAACATGCCTTATTTGCTTTCCAAGAGAGTGAAATTTAGATGAGATTGTTGATTATTACGGGAAGAAAGGCAGCGGGCAAAACAGAGTTCGCCCACATCTTTAAAGAGCAAAATATTCCAACAATAGAGATGTCCGATTTCATTTACCAAGAGATGAGAAGACAAGGACGTTTCACAATGGACGCTATTGAGGTAGGTAAATTCGCAAAGGAGCTTAGAGATAAAAAGGGTAGGGATATAGTGGCGAGGCTTGCCTGGGAGCACATAAAAAAACTCCCCAATGAATTGGTGGTTGTTTCGGGTGCTAGGTCTCCTGAAGAAATAGAATTCTTTAGAACAGTAGCCCATGCCATAACACTAAAGATACATGCAGATGACCAAATTAGATATAAAAGAATAGTGGAGCGGGGGAGAGAAGGCGATGTTCTAACCTATGAAGAATTTTTGAAAAAAGAGGAATTGGAAGATAAATTAGGCCTTTCCCAGATAATCCCAGATTTAATATTGGAAAATAATGGAACGTTTAAAGAGTTCAAAGAAAAATCCTTAAGGTTCTTGAGGTTTATTCTAAATCATTGAGATAGCAAAATTCCAGGGTAACAGAGCACTCAAAAGGGGAATGTAAAGCAATTCCAATAGGCAGTTTATATTTTTTTATTATTTCATGAGGTGTTTCATAGAAGAAATAACTATCCTGCTTTTCCAAAGGAAACACATATTGCTTATATTCGCAGTTTCCTTGAGTTTTTATATATAAAACACGAGTACTATTGGGTTGAGAATCTGGAACAACCATAAGAATTTGGTCAGGGACAAGGTGCAATGTTTTGTTTAAACAGGTTTGAGCATATATTGTTGTTATTGCATTTAGCCCCCCTTCACAATATACTCCAATACCTACTCTATCGAATATCCTATTTTCCATTACAAACCTGTGGGCAGGGCTCTTAGACCATAAATCTACAGCTTTTCTTGCCAACTCCAAATCATAACAATCTCCAGAAAGCTCTGCTAAATTCTCTCCAAGGCTAAAAAAGCCATATCCTGTGCTATTTACTCTATATTTCACATCTTTTCCCCGATAATAGTGGCTAAAAAAGTTTTTCCTAATCATTAATCTGGAATAGTTTCTAGCGACCTCAGATAATAAAGGGTCTAATTTAACCTTATCAATTCCATTATGGGTTCTAAACACGTTTATATAGATAAAAGTGGCATATTCCATCTCATTTACAGGTTTAACTTCTACTTTAGAATAATTGCCCGGTATAACATCGTCATTAGAGATACAACCGGCAAAAAGAATAAAACTAATCAGTAGAAACTTCCACAGGTCCATCAGGATCTTTCTTTACCAAAATATGAATACCTGTAACAAAAAATTCATCCAAAGATTCTACTTCGACCTCTTTTAGTTTAGGCCAAAGATAGTACTTCATCACAACTCACCCAACATCCTTAGGACAATTTCACCTGTTTCTGTAAATGGTGTATAAGAACCTCCAGCCATCTTAAACCCACATTTCTTACATTGCCATACAGCATATGAAACCCTAACAAGCTTTTTTGTCTTACATTGTGGACATATGTACTTTTGTCTTTTCTTCTCTATAGCCTTGTTATAAAGTTGCCTGTTCTTTTTACCATACCTAGGAGTTCTCAACATCATTCATCACCTTTAAGCACCTTTAATATATCCTTTCTCTTTTTAAAGGTTATATCCACCAGTTCCAAGATTTGCTCCTGTGTATAGGAGCCTTCTTTCATCTTTTGGGCACCTACAATATGTTCGTCATCCACAGCCAACAAAAGCATCACGTCAGAAACATCCTCTTCGCTTTCATTAGGATCCAATAGATGGAACTCTTCTATTGTTGCAAATGTTGAAGAAGTGACATAGTTTTGCAAAACATCTATGTTCAAGAATTCGTCCCTTATGATTGTTTCATCTTCTACTTTTGGGATTTTTAATGTTGATAAAGCTGCCATACCTGCCAAATACCCTGCATCCAACATATTACCCCCATGATTCAATATATAGATATCTAAAAATATAGTATAACCTGTTTTATCATCAAATGCTAGTTTATCCAAAGCAAGCACTTCTGCACTTCTAAAACCTCTATCTATAACTCTAGCTATTTCAATGGATCTCTCATCTGGAGGTCCTGGCTCAAAGCCCTTGGAAGCCATTGGAGATAGCTCAACGCTTGTTATAAAGTTAGCTTTACCTTCTTCAAACAAGTCCCCTATTTCAACCTTTATTCCTGCCAATGCAACTGTATCTCCAATGCTTGCTAAAGCAGAACCCTCTGCAGTCTCTATAACATTCTTTTCTATCTTAATAGGCCTATACTCATATGGTGCTCTTTCATCAAATCGCAAACCTTCCTTTCTTAAATGCTTTAAAATTTCCTCTTTTTGCAATATCATTCTTTCACCCTAAACTCATGGGAGATTTCTTGAGAATAGAACTTCTCAAACTCTTCCCTTAACATCTTATCAAAAAATTCCTTTTTACCTTCAATTAATTCAAATGCCTTTTTCAGTTCCTCAGGTTTAACCTTCCCATCCAATTGAAACAATAAAACATTCCCATCCATATCCATACAAACAGGAATATCTGCCTGTCCCAAATTATCCTCCTCTTTAGATAGATCCAAAACAATTTCATCATTTACCTTACCCGCAGAGATTCCAAAGGCCCTTGTTCTCATTGGAATACCTGCGGCTATTAAAGCAGCTACAGCAGCATAAAAGGATGCTACCCTTGTTCCACCTTCTGCCTGCAAAACCAAAATATGTATATCTATTTGGGATTGGGGATATTTTTCAAGCATCACTATTTTAGACAAAGCCTCTCTTAGAACTTTTGAAATTTCTATGCTCCTTCTGCTTGGAGCACTTCTTCCGTGCTCTTCTTTAGAAGAAAATGTAGACATCTTATAATCAACCCTTAAGGTTGCTTTATCGGGCCTTGTGAAATGGGGTGGTGCATCCTTAGGACCGAACACACCTACAATTATCCTATTTCCTCCCCACTCTAAATAAGCAGAACCTGTTGCCTCAGTTAATACACCAACTCTAAGCTTTAAAGGAGATCTTAATTCATCTACTTTTCTTCCATCACTCCTCATTCTTCTCACCTTCCAACATATCGCTAATAAAATCGGTTAATCCCCTAATATGGGCCCTTCTTTCAATAGTGTAAATGGCTTTTATTGCCTTGGAAACATTTTTCCCAGCCACATAAATATATCCATTATAACCTACATAGACAGAAGTTTCTGTCTTTTCCTTTATTATCTTCACCATAGAACCGTTTGTCCCAATAACCCGGGCTATTTTAGAAGGGTTTATTTTTATTAAAGCTCCCCCTCTTAAAACCCTTATGTTACTCAATATTTCATCCGATTGTTCCAGTTTCCCCATTACAACATCTCCTATTTTTATTTTAACTGGCAACCCTCTTGTCATGATAACAGCTGTTTTATAAGCTCCTAAATCAACAATATAGGCAACTCTCTTTTTCTCTGCAATAACCCTTCCTACAACAACATCCCCTAATTTAGGAGTGTAAACGAATTCATATGGTGTAAATGTTCCATTTTCTACTATTCCTAAAACAGCCGCATATGTTTTCCCGTCCTTTAAGTAGGTATATTGACGGGGTGCTCTTACATTTACCAATTCATCTCCAGGCAACACAATCATTCTTTCACCTCCAATACTTTAACATCAACAGTTCCAGATGTTAATTTGCTCAATTTTCCGAATACCTCTCCTTGCATACCGGCAGGTATCTCAATTATAGCGTAAAGTTCTCCAGAAGAACCCCATTCCTCTCTTTTTACCTTGAAGCTCTTCAAATATCCGAGAACCTTTCCCGAATATTCCACAGGAACTTTAATTGCTATTTGAGCGGTTGCTATCTTTAATGGTATTTCCCTTTTTAAAACCTTAACTATTTCAGGTATTTGGGAATCTACAGGCTTAAAAGGGTCCACCCTTATTTTAAGCTTCTCCATTGCATTTTCTATTCTCAAAGGAGGGACCGGGGCATTTGTCCTAACATCTATTGCATTTTGTGAGATATAGGCAATTATGGCTTTTCTCTTTTCCTCCATCATCTTCCTTTTTTGCTCTGTTGTTAGCTGAACATCTCCCTTTTCTAGGATTTCCTTTAAAACAGCATAAATATCCTGGGTGCCAAATGCTTTTTCTATATTGGATGGAGATTGCCTCTCTCCTTTTCTAGCATCCTTGAAAATCTCCTCAACCACTAAAATATTCTTCAAATCCTTTTTCAATCCCTTTAGATAATCATAGGTTTTATCTGGGTCTAAATAAACCTCAAAACGCTCGCCCCCTTTCTCTATCCTGCCGATTATTGCTTTATCTAGGGAGGTAATAATATCACCCCAAGGAAGGAACTTTCCTTATATGTAAATCCATATTGAATTTTTCCTTTAAAATCTTTTTGGCTACGTTAAAACGAGATTTTCCCCTCCCATAAAGCCTTTTAGCATCTCGACCATCCACAAACAACAATAAATGTTTCTCGTTTCCTATTTGCTCCACTTCATAATGGTGGATCTTAACATTGTTAAAAAAGTTTTTTATAAATTGGTCCAAGTCATCAGAATCCTGATAGATAATGACTTTCTTTTTAAAGGCCGTTTCCAAAAGCTTTAATTTCCTTAAAGCGCTATCCTTATCCTCAACCAAAAAATAAAGATAATCCCCCTCATCATAGACCTTGAGGGGCATTTGCTCTGTTATCTGAAAGAATTTGTTGGAGAGCTCTATTTCTTTTTCTCCTATTTCTATGCTCATGCTGATAATTGACCCTCTCCTAATTCTATTATAGCAATCGCTGATACCAAATGAGGTCTTCCGATAATTTGCCCTAAGTCAACAGATGACCCATATTCAATTACAGGAATATTGGACCTTTCTGCTAATGCCTTTAAAGATTCCTTAGTATCCTTAGGTGTGTTTTTTGCAAGATATAGTGCTTTTGCTTCTCCAGATATCAAAGCTCTTTCTGCCTCTCTTGCTCCGATTATGATTTTTCCTGTTTCTGCAATTAATCTTAGGTTCTCTGCAATTGGATCTTCTCCAGATTTCTTAGTTCTTTTTCTTATTAATATCTTTCCCATTCATATCACCTATTCTTTTGATTTTTTAGGGGGAACATATTTTAATATTACCTTTCCTGTTCCTAGGTTTAATATCTTTCCTGCGATAATGTTTTCAGTTACTCCTGTTAGATTATCATATTCTCCTTTAGCAGCTGCTGTTGCCAAGTGTCTAATTGTTTCCTCATAAGCAGCCTTTGCCAAAACAGATGGCTTGTTTCCTGCAAGACCTGTTCTTCCCACACCCATTACTTTACCATGATAAGTCATTGCATCAGCTAGCAATCCAAAGTGTCTTGTATCAACATCTAAACCTTGCAAATCATAGGTTTCCTTTAGTTCCTTTAAAATAGCGTTCCTAGCTGCCTCTATTCCAAACAATTCCCAGATTACCATTATATTATTGGTGTAGCTTCTTGTGATATCCACTTCTTTCACTTTTTTGGCCACATCTTTTAGATTATCTCCCTTTGCCTTTATTACAAATTCACCATCCTCTTCTGTAACAACGGCCATTGAAATACCTTTAATGCCTGAGATTTTATGGGACTTTAGCTTCTCATATTCCTTGTAAATGGTTTTATAAGGAACATCTTCTGCATAATAGATAATGAAACCCTTTTCTTCATCAAAGATAACGTTTTCCACTATACCTGTCTTTTTCTTACTTTTTTTACTTCTTTTAGTTTTTTCCTTTTGCTCTGCCAATTTCTTCAATTGCTCTGGGATATCTAAATGGGCAAAGAATTGTTTTGCATCATCTCTTATCCTTACAACAATTTTCCTTTTTGCCAAATTCAATCCAACATGAGCAATCTCTTCCAATGTCACATATTCTATTTTTTGAGCTACTTTCTCTGCTGTTTCCCTGTTATTATACTCTGGTTTCAACCTAAGGACTACTAAAGGCTTCTTTGGAACAGATTTCTTATCAACAATTTCTATTATTCTAGGAAGACCTGTAGGAACGTGCTCTGCAACTCCTGCGTAGTGGAACGTACGCATGGTCATCTGAGTACCAGGCTCTCCAAGAGATTGAGCAGCAACGATTCCCACAGCTTCTCCGGGAGTTATTTTTAACTTTTTCATAATATCACCTATACAGTATCTATATCATCCTTTCGGGAATCATCGAATTCTTTTTCCTCTTTATAAGAGGCAAAGGTAGGGTCCTTTGCATCCCCTCCGTAGGTAAATTGAACCAATTTATTGGAAGCGTCTCTAACACTATAATCATAATCAACAACATAATCTTGCAAAGCATTAATCAACCTTCTTTGCATATAACCGCTTCTAGATGTTCTAATAGCAGTGTTCACAATGGATTCTCTACCTGCCATGGCATGGAAATAGAACTCATCCACTTCTAGACCTTCTGTGAATGAATGGTAGACAAAACCTCTTTCTCTTGCTGTTAATTTACCTCTTTCAAAGAATGGCAGTACTCTCTTATAATAACCTCTCCAAGGTCTTTTGTTCCTAATAACTTGCTGACCCACTGCTCCTGACATCTGGATTACATTCAACAAAGAACCTCTGGAACCTATTTTGGCCATGACGATTGAGGAGTTTTCCTCTCCAAATGCCCTTTCCAAGATTTCTCCTATCTTATTTCTGGCTTTTGTTGTTGCTTCTATTATCTTAGCTTCCAAAGTTTGCTTTAAAGTCATACCGGGTGCTCTTGGCAATGTCTTGTTTTTATATTGCAAGATGTAATTTGCAATCTCTTTATCCATTTCATCTAAAACCTTTTTGATCTCTTTTCTAATCTTCTCTTCCACTGTATAGTTCCTATAAGAAACGGTAATTCCCCTTAATGTTAAATATTCAATACCCATCCTAAAGCTTCCGTCTATGAACTTTTGTGTTATCTCCTCTCCATGCTTTACAAACATCAACCTAATAACTTCGTCTAAGGACTTTCCATCTATAACTCCTGAAACGATTTTACCTTTCTTTATCTTTAATTTATCTCCGATTTTTGTATGGGCTTCTACAGAGAACTTTTCTGGAATTAACAGTTCCAATAGAGACCTTCCTGAATAAAGTCCATCTTTATCTGGTTTTGGAAGCTCATAGATACCAGCGTTTGCCAATACCCTTAAAGCTTCGTCCTTTGTTAGTTTAGCATCTTCTCTTGAAAGGAAGTAAACACCGGTAACAGCATCTTCAGAGTGTTTTATAATTGCTCTTCCGTGCCTTGCCGATAGCACATGCTTCTTAGCATCAATGATTTCCATTGCTTCTACGCGGGATTCCTCGGTTTGTAGGACGTGCATGTTCATTTCGTCTCCATCGAAGTCTGCGTTATAAGGGGGTGTAACAATAGGATTTATTCTAAAGGTTTTCCCTGGCAATACCCTAACATAGTGTCCCATCATAGAAATCCTGTGCAAAGAAGGCTGCCTGTTAAACAATACAATATCTCCGTCCATCAATTGCCTTTCCAGGATCCAACCTACACCTAATTGTTCTAGAATTCTTTCCCTGGATTTCTCTGTTACCTTTAACCTAAGTCCATTAGGCTTTATGGCATAGATTGCCCTTGGATATTCTGTCCTTGAAACAAGCTCACGTGCCAGTTCCAGATTAAACTCTGTAACAGGGAATGGGACGGTTTGTTCTTCTGCTATTCGTTGTGGAACACCCACTTCATTAAAATCTATAGTAGGATCTGGTGAGATAACAGTTCTTGCAGAGAAATTAACTCTCTTTCCGCTTAAGTTATATCTAAATCTACCTTCTTTACCCTTTAATCTTTGAGCAAGTGTTTTTAGAGGTCTTCCGCTTCTATGTCTTGCTGCAGGCACATTTGGCAACTCATTATCAAAATATGTGGCAACATGATATTGTAAAAGGCCCCAAAGATCTTCTATTATCAATTGAGGTGCTCCTGCATCCATGTTATTTGCCAATCTTGTGTTAACTCTGATGATTTCAACTAATTTATGTGTCAAATCATCTTCGCTCTTTTCTCCGCTTTCTAAGGTAATAGAAGGCCTTATTCTTACAGGAGGAACCAATAGATAAGTTATCAAAAAGTCCTCCAATTTTACCTTTAAAGGATTATAACCAAGGGCCTTAACATCGTTCTCTGGCACCTCTTTTAACCATTCCCTTATTTGCTCTGGAGTTAGCTCATCTCCATCCAAAAAGAACTTATATGGTTTTTCCCATTTTATCTTTCCTAAAGTTTTACCACAGTGGGGACATTTCTCAGGTCTGCTTTTGGCGGTAGGTTTTTCCTTTAGTTCCTTTACGCCAAGCTCTCTATGACAATGTTCACAAGTATTCACAAGCACATAATTGATGTGTTTGGCAAAATGGGGATGTATTACAGGTTTTACTAATTCTATATGTCCAAAGTGTCCAGGACATGTTTTATGGTTTCCTCCACATGTTTTACATTTTAATCCTGGGTCTACAACACCCAATCTCAAATCCATTAAACCATTCTCTATTGGGTAACCTTGGTCATCGTAAGTATCTGGAACAGTTATTTTTGCTTTGCTCAATTGCAGTATGAGCTCCTTAGAAGGTATTAAAAATTCTATTTTTTTGATTTCTTCTTCAGTTGGGAAATAATGACTACTCATCCACATCACCCTTCTTACCAATATGAACCTTAGGATAGATATGCAATGCCTTTATTTCCTCCAATAGCAACTTGAATGAATAAGGCATCTCAACCTCACCTATGTTGGTGCTCTTACAAACAGGACATATTAATGTGTTTTTAATATAATCATAGTATCCAAAGGCTCCACAGTCCCTACATATGTAAAATGTTGCTTTATCGCTATTTTCTAATAATCTATCTCTAATGGTGGCTACTGCTCCATGACCTATCAAAGTATCACGTTCCATCTCACCGAATCTTAGACCTCCTTCTCTGCTTCTACCCTCTGTAGGTTGTGCTGTTAATAATTGCACAGGTCCCCTTGTTCTTGAGTGGATTTTATTGGAAACTAAGTGGTGCAATCTCTCATAATAAATCACACCAACAAATATCTTTGCCTTTATCTTTTGTCCTGTAATACCATCGTACATCTCTTCTTCTCCCCACTCATCAAAGCCCAATTCTTTAAGTTCCTGTGTAAACTTCTCTAATTTATCACCAGAGAATGGAGTTGCATCAACTGTATTTCCTGTGATAGAAGCCCATTTTACACCAAGCATTTCCAATAGATGACCTGCAGTCATTCTGCTTGGGATTGCGTGAGGATTAATAATCAAATCTGGAACAATTCCATCCTTTGTGAATGGCATATCTTGTTGTGGCAAGATCATTCCGATAACTCCTTTCTGTCCATGTCTTGAAGAGAACTTATCTCCGATTTCAGGAATCTTGTTCATCCTTACCCTAACTTTAATCAATCTATTTCCAGAATCTGTTTCTGTAATAATGACTTTATCAACCCTTCCATGTTCTCCTTCTTTTAACGTTATTGAAGTATCTCTCATCTTTTCGTCCACTATTCCAAAGATTGCCAATTCCTCCATAAACCTAGGAGGGGAAATCTTTCCTATAACAACATGGCCCTCTTTTACTTCTGCCTCTACCTTTGCAACACCATCTTCGTCCAAATGCTCATATGCTTCTTCTCCTTTATATCCGATCACTTTGTATGTTGGAACAGTTATCTTGTCCTTAAAACCTCCTGGGTATTGGGCTACTTCTGTTTGATAGGTTTTGAACATCACGGCTCTTCCAAGCCCTCTGTCTATTGCTGATTTGTTTACTACAACGGCATCTGCCATGTTCCATCCTCTATAGGACATTACAGCAACTACAAAGTTCTGTCCTGCTGCCCTCTTTTCAAGCCTTAAAGCATCATAGATAGCTGTGGATGCAATAGGCTTTTGAGGATAATACATCACATAGCCTTTTGTATCAAATCTTAAATTATAATTGGAAGCGTAAAGTCCAAGGCTTTGCTTAAGCATAGAGCTAGCCATAGTTAACCTAGGGCTTGAGTTGTATTCAGGATAAGGCAATAAACCGGCAACTGCTCCGAAAATGGAGGAGGGTTCTATTTCCAAGTGGGTGTGCTTTTCTGTAACCTCTTCTGGAGACTTAGCTATCAAAGCGTTTTCCTCCTCTTCAGCATCTAGATATTCAACAATACCGGTTTTTACCAGATGTTCCCATCTTATCTTTTTCTCCTTTATCCTCTTTAGGATATTGGTATTCATTAAAGGCTTTCCATCTTTAACAACAATGTAAGGATGTCTAATTCTACCTTTAGTTGTATTTATGTTAAATTCATTTATGTAATCTCTAAAGTGGAAGTTAACAACATGGGGTATCTTTCCATCTCTTCTTAATGTAACCAGCTTTTCAAATAATTTATTTCCATCTTCGTAGTTTCCGATGTAGTCTCCGTCTATGTAAACAGCAATAGGACCTTTATTATCATGGGACACTCCCAAATCCTCTAAAATTTTTCTCAGCCCATCTGTGTTTACATCCTCTGTGGTAATCTCAGCCATCAAAGCGAGGTTCTTAACAAGAGATGTGGACTGGCCTTCAGGTGTTTCAGAAGGACATATTTTTCCATAAAGGGTTCCATGTAGATCTCTGGCTTTAAAGTGAGGATGTGTTTTTGTCAATGGAGAAATAATCCTTCTTCTATGGCTTAAAGAAGCAGCAAAACTTGTCCTATCCAACAATTGAGAGATACCCGTTTGTCCTGCAATCCAGTTTCCAGTAGATAAAGCATATTTTATTCTTTCTGTTAGCACATCAGACCTAACAACAGTCCTTATTTGAATTTTCCTATTTCTTAAATGAGATTTATCTATTTGGTATTCTATATCTTTCACAAGATATCTGAACGCATAACTCCAAAGCTCTTCCATCAAGTCTCCTGCCAATTTAATTCTCTTATTTCCATAATGGTCTCTGTCGTCCTCTGGAATCTTCTTGAAATGTACCAAAGTAGCCCTCTTAGCCATAGTTATCAAATATTTAGCTTTTACCTTCCAAGAGCTCTCGTCAGTTCCCAAATGAGGCAATAAATGATTGTTAATTAAATAATGGAAACGGCTTATTTGGGTTTGTAGAGGTTGATTTGGTGTCATTCTTTTTGCAAGATAGGTTAATGGATCTGCTTGTTCTTCCCCTTTTGTTTTCAAGTACTTTGTTTCGGTGATTTCTTTGTTCAAAAGATAGTCATTATAGGTATATTTATGTTCTCTGAATTCTTGATCGATCTCTTCATCAGTTAAACCCAATGCTTTCACTAACACCAAAAACGGAACTTGAGGAATGGAAGATGGAAAATCAACATAAAAAATACCATCTGGATTTCTTGTAACAGTAGTCTTTGCTCTAAAGATATCTCTGGTTGAGAATACCTTAGCAATAACATTATCCTTATCCCTTGTTACCAAGATCTTATTTGGAACCAAATCCTCAATTCCAATGAGAACTCTTTCTGTTCCATTTATTATGAAATAACCACCAGGGTCTAGAGGATCAAAACCCTTTTCCTTTTGCTCCTCCTCAGAAAGCCCATAAAGATTACATTTTATAGATTTAACCATAATAGGTAAATCCCCAATATAGACTTCATCTGTTTCCACAGGGATTTCTTTCCTTGTTCCATCCTCAGATTCAACAACCCTAATCCTAGTCATCTCAAGATAAACCTTCCCCTCATATGTTAAATCCCTCATCTGAGCCTCTATAGGATAAAGCTTTGTCACACCTCCGTGGGTTTCATAATAGGAAGGAGGTTCTACTCTTATCTTCCCTAATCTCAAATAAAAGTCAGCGTTCTGAGGCTCTATTTTTCCCTTTCTATCTATTATCCTTTGCAACCCTTCTTGAATAAAATGATTATAGGAATCTAGTTGCTGCTTAACTAAAGAATTATGCTCAAAATAAAGTTGAAGAAGTTCTTTTTTCAAGATTTTCACCCTTTAACATAACGATAATAGGTGTACTTTATACCATAATCATCTCTTTCAATAGCTATAACATCGCCTGGTTTAGCTTCCAAGGCCAACACAAGAGGATCGTTTTTAGGTATTAGAGGCATTTGATGAGAAGGATTTTTTATCTTGTATTTTATGAAAAGCTCTTCTTTCTCCTCATCACTTAACACACGCGTTTTGTAATTAAGAAAATAATTTTTTACGGTTTCTTTATCCAAGTTTTTCACCCGGGTCTTAATTACTTAGACCAAAATGGTTTTAAAGGTTAAGGCCTGTATCTTAGAAAGGCGACAATTCCAAAATTCCTGATGATATCTGCCCAAGGAGAATCTGAGGAAAACACAATAACCTTCCCACCATATTCTTCAATTTTCTTCAATAACTCGCGGGTTTCCAGAGATTCTAAAGATTCTTCTAAAAGCATAGCCTTTTCAACAGCCCCTGCTTCAACCAAATCCTTAATATCCCCATATGCTATTAGAGGGTCATTTTTCCCCAACCGCTTCATAATCTCTTCCACAAGCTTTTCCTCCTCTGCAAGCCTCATTTGGGAGATTTCATTTTGGGCCACTTTAAACAATTCCTTTAAAGAAGAGCTTTCCGCATAGGACACATCATAAATGGAAACTTGCTTTCCTGCCTTTTTCAAAAACTCTCCAAAAGCATATTTTTCAAAACCAGGTCCTGCCACTATAACTTTATCAGCTTCTAAACGTTCCAAGATATTTAGATAAGCAGATTTATCCTTGGATTGGGCTTTTTTCGAGAATCCTAGATTAACTTCGCTCACAAATTCAAACCCTGTGCTATACATTCTATAAATCTCTGCTTTTCTCTCATCTATTAGAACAACGTTTGCCCATACTTTCTTGCTTTTCTGGGAGGCCTCTTCTAAAAGCTCTTTCTCATATTGGGCCCATTCTTTAAACAATTCAAACCTAACACCAGGTTTTATATCTATGCTATGATACCTGCCAATTTGCACATATTCGCTTGGGTGTCCCTCAAGGATTTTCCCTGTGACCCTTAATGCCTTAAATTCCTTCATATACTTGATTTTTTCTATCTCAAGCTTCAATGTAACAGGCTTTTTCTCCTTAAATTGCTCCACAACCCTATGAGTTTTTATCTTTATTTTATCCCCTGGTTTCAAAATATTAAATAAATACCAGATATCGGTGCTATCTTCTGGCTCTATAATGGTGCTTTCCTTTAATCTCTTATAAATCATAGATTAAACCTTCCCTTGCTATAATGGCCTTTGCATCAGTTTCACTTTCTATTCTTTCTTTAATCTCCTGCAATCTATAGAGTAAAGGAGGGGAAAAATGGGCAACAAAAGCTATTTTGGCCCCCGTATCCTGGATCAAATTAATGAAAGAGTCCAGGCTTAAATGTTTCCCAGATTGGGAATCCCTAAACACAACAACATTTCCAATAACAGCATCCACATCAGGAAACATCCCTTTTTCATAAGTTGTATCCGAGGTATATAACAATCTTTTTTCCTCTTCTAAAAGAACTCCGAAACATTCTGTGCCATGCTTTACTGGAATTGCCCTACTCCATTCACTAAAATGTCTATACATTACAAGATTCTTATGGTAATCGTCTATTCTTTCTTCATAGACCAAAGAAGTTGTGATCAAAGGAACTTTTTTTTCTGTTTTTGTGATGGCTTCTATCATTGCCAACATATCTCCCGTGTGGTCTAAATGATGGTGGGTAACAATTAATGCCTTTATTTTCTCTGGGTTGATACCCATTCTTAAAGCCTTATACAAAGCGGCAGGTCCTGGGTCAATATAGTAATTGAAGGGTTCAACATAAAAACCACCTGTTCCAAAGCCAGGAGGTTGTTTTGCTATTAAATGTCTTGTACCACCAGGTCCTACAAAATAAATTCTCATGTCCTAAATAGTAACCCAAATATTTTATAAGCTGTTTGGAACATGCTAATATGAATGTTACACCTTGGGATGTTTCGGGAGAGATAGACTATGAAAAATTGATACGCGAGTTTGGCACACAACCTTTGACCCAAGATTTGTTAAATGAATTGGAAAAAAGGGCCAAAAAACCTTTACCCACAGTCCTAAGAAGGGAATTCTTTTTCTCCCATAGGGATTTGAAAAGGGCCTTGGAAAAAGGTTTTTTTGTTTATACAGGCAGGGGCCCTAGCGGAAAAATGCATTTGGGTCATTTGCCACCTTTCTTTTTAGCAAAATGGCTGCAAGATGCCTTTGATGTTAATGTTTATATTATGTTAAGCGATGATGAGAAATACGTTCATAAAAGGGATCTTTCATGGGACGAAATAGATAACTTTAGCTTGGATAATGCAAAGGATATAGCCGCTTTAGGTTTTAACCCTGATAAAACATTCATTTTCCGAGATACGGAATATATTAAAAACATGTATAAGGGCGTTTTAACATTGGCAAGGAAGATAACATTTTCCACAGCAAAGGCAGTATTTGGTTTTACAAATGAAACAAACATAGGTTTGATTTTCTATCCAGCAATTCAAATTGCTCCAACATTCTTTGAAGAAAAGGTTTCATTGATACCTGCGGGCATAGACCAAGACCCTTATTGGAGAATACAAAGAGATATTGCACCTTCTTTAGGATATGAGAAAATAGCCGCTATTCATAGTAAATTCTTTCCTTCTTTAAAGGGATTTTCTACAAAGATGAGTGCCTCAAAGCCAGAAACAGTGATATGGTTAGATGAAGATGAAAAATCTTTAAAGAAAAAGATAATGAACGCTTTTTCAGGAGGCCAACCTACAATAGAAGAACACAGGAAAAAGGGCGGAAACCCAGATATAGATATTCCCTATTTGTTGCTCTATTATTTCTTTGAAGAGGATGACAATAAAATAAAGGAAATTGAAGCCAAATATAGGTCT
>WAPD01000039.1 GCA_015520875.1 Microcaldota archaeon | reverse complement strand
ATTATATTGGAATATTAAACAGGAACTCAAGGGCTAAAGCACCTGTTTTTGTTATGAGGCAGGCTAATGAGAAATTGCTTATATTTTCTCCAAAGCTCTATTTTAAATTGGTGGGTAAATTAAAAAATGGAACAAGATCCCATGTTAATAGGATTAAAGTTATTTTAAAGGCTTTGACAGATAGGAAAATTGTAAAAGAAGAAACAATAGAGGCTGAGGAGCTTAGGAAACTATTGGAAAGGAAGAAAATGGCCAGCTATAGGAAAAATAGTTCCACATTTTATGAAATCCTAAGGAACTTGGAATCTTATGGATTGATCAAAAGAATTAAGGAAGGAAAGAAGACCTATCTAAAAGCCCGGGAGATGGGATATCTTGCAAATGCTTTAATAGAAACACTTGGTTAAACATTATATACGACATAACGGCGAAAAGTATTTAAAGAGTGGAATAAAATATGGTTTATGCAAAGAGATTTGTTTGTTTTGACCGTTGCTTCTTTGCTCCACGATGTCGGAAAGGCTTTTCATAAACTCGGTTCTGTTGATAATTTTGATGATTTGATTAAGAAATTAAAGGAGAATTATGGCGGGAGCAAGGCGCATTATCATGTTGGTGCTGCATTGGTAGAATTGGCAGCCGATAGTGTAACTGATAATGTAAAGAAAACTCTTCTAAATGAGATAGCTGCTTTAATAGCCGCCCATCATAACTATTCTGATAATCCAAATCCCTATTTTAATACTCCACCAAAGAGATTTAGTCTACGGGATGATTTTCCATTTCAGAGATTAAGAGATATGTTAATGAATGCGGACCATTTGGCTTCCGCTGAGGGAAGGGATAATAACTCTAAAATGGAAAAAGGGCAGGAGGATAGCAGAGTCCTAAAACCATTCTACTCTAGAGAAGATGTATTGGAAGAAATAAGGTTGGGAAAATCTGCACAGCCTTACCTATTGGCACCTAGAAGTTATAGAGGGTTGGAATTTTCTAGTAATGTGGACTCCGGAATCTCCAAAGCTCTATTACAACACCTGTATAAAGAATTGAAGCAACATTTGAGAAACATTCCAACAGAAGAAAAAAACGAATTTCAAATGGGATGGGTTTTATCTCTATTGAGAATTTTAAGAGAATACTTGATGTATGTAAACTCCTATAAGCAATCCCAGATACCTCATACTTCTCTATATGTCCACTCTTTGGTTACAGCGGCTCTGGCCTCTTCTTTATATGAAAAGGATAAAGGGAAGAAAGTTTATTTTGTTAAAATAGAACTAAAACACTTACAAGATTTTATTACCAATCTAGGATTTAAGACCTATACTGGAGCCCATACAAGTAAAATCCTAAGAGGAAGGTCATTCTTAATAGACAAAATAACCAAAGTTATTACAGCCCATTTATTAAATAAACTGGGAAAAACCCATGCTAATGCTCTATTGATAACCTCTGGAAAAGCTGAATTACTAGTTCCTTTAAGTGAAGATGAAAGGAAGATGTTATTGGATGAAGTATTAACGTTTCAAAAGGATTTGATGGAGGAAGGTTATCGTCCTTTGGAAATTAGAATTGGATTTGTAGAGGTTAACTTAACCTCAGATAAACAAGAAAATGTTAAAATTCTTAGAGAGAGCTATAAAAAGGTCCATTTAATGACCGGGTTTTATTCTTCTTACCACCAACCTCGTTTAATGAGGGAACTGTCGGAAGTAAGCACTAAAGATAAGAAAGATGCCGGTTTTTGTTCTATATGTGGGCATGTTACTTTGGAATTGGAATATTTGGAGAAGATGCCTGTTTGTAAAGCCTGTAAGAAGGCTGATGAGCTTGGAGATGTTCTTGGGGATATAATTGCAGGAAAATGGAAAACTGATAATTTAGGGTACTTTTCTTTAGAATTCCAAGTTAATAAAAATTTCTATGGTGTAAGAGATGTGTTTTGGTTTAGGATTCCTAAAGAATTTTATGGAAATTTAATTAATGTTTTGGATTCTCATAGTAACATCGGTTGGTTTTACGATTTACTTCCTTCTAAGATGGAAAAAGATTTGGATAAATTGGTAAGTGATGAAGGGCTAAGTAAAGCAGCTTTTGTAGGATTGGACTTTGATAATATGGGTACAATTTTTAGCAGGATTACTAAGGAAGGTTTGGCGAGAGGCGTTGAATTATCTCACTTTATGGAAGCATTTTCTATTTCACTTGTTAATAGAGTAGAAAAGAAATATGTACTATTTGCAGGAGGTGATGATATTAAATTTATATCTCCATTAGAAGTGACTCTAGATGGTTTGGAAAAAATGGTTTCATTGCTAAAGAGTATACAATTAGCGAAGCAAGTCTTAGGGTTTAGCGGGGGCATTATTCTAATGAACATAAAATCTCCCATTTCAATATCTTATAGAGATTTGGAAGAAAGGGCAGAAAAAAAGGCAAAAGAATATAAGAAGGATTATGGAAGCAATATTTACTTGGGTTATATACCACCTCATGATAAAACAAAGAATTATATTCCATTAGATAAAATCAAAACATTCAAAGAAAAAGTAAAGACTTATAAAGAGGATTTGGATAACGAAGCTGGCTTATTAACTTCTTCTTTTGTTTATAATTTGTATGCTTTGCATGATGAAAATTTAGCTGGTTATATATCCTGTCTCTTAT
>WAPD01000038.1 GCA_015520875.1 Microcaldota archaeon | reverse complement strand
GGCTGGATGATATAGGGTGTAATGGACTGGTTTTCCTATTTCTCCTTCTACTGTGGCGTAGTAGGAGATGGCGTAATGATTATGACCATCTGTTCCTTCATAGATAGCCATCTTCACAAACGTTATCGAAAAACCATTCCTATCCATTCCGTTGATAGAAACTGGATAGAGATCCTCTGGTGGGAAAGCATAGCTAAACTTACCAACACCAGTATCTACGGAGAAGTTCACCCAAGCCAACATTCCTTCATACATTTCAGGACTTACGTTAAGAACATCACTTTTGTTCATCAACTTTTCATAGAACTTTTTCATGTTAGGAATTCTCTCAACTATCTCATCCCCTTGCATTCCTAGATAGAGTTTTGGTAAACCAAATAAAGAGTTTAATTTTCCATCTAACTCTATGTTTTTGAAGTCTTGAGGTAGAACTTCTAATGTAACAGAGTAAGGTGGTGGACTATAATCCTGGCTTGGGTCCACAGGTGGCTGTTTATACACCTTAGTTTCTACCTTTTGTGCATCCCTACTCTCTACCCCGGCCAGGGACATGGATTGTTTCTTTCTCTGTTCTAAAATCTCTTGGATAGAGGTTTGACCTTGGGTATTTAGGGATTGGGCTTGGACAGGGTTAAAAGAAAAACCGGAAACTAAAACCGCACCTACTGTCAAATATAATATCCCCCTATTAACACCATCTTTAAATCTTTCAAAAATAGATTTAGGAGGTTTCCTATTATATTTCTCATTATTTTCTCTCCTATTAGAAATGTTAGATGAGTTTTTAATTTTGTTCATGTGTTAATTTATGTGAGAGGGTTTTAAAGGTTTATATGAAACTTAGGGCAAAAGAGATTCTATATGTTCTAAGTCAAGCTTAGATACTGTGGGTTCTTCTTTCATGGCTGTTAGGATGGCTTTTTGTTCCCTTGAATCAAGTTCCAAGAAACCCGCCGGTATTCCATTGTAGGTTTTAACAAATTCCACAAGGTGCTTGGCCAAGGCAAGCACAAGCAACCTAGAAACCTCATCTTTATACCTTATTGTGATACTTTCTAAGGTAAAATGGATCCCCCCATTTAAAGTTCTGAGATTTTTCCAGGCTTCCCAATTAAACACCAAAGGATTTTTATTAACGGCTTTAAGAAGCTCTTTAACTTGGTTAAGCAGTTCAAATCTTGAAAGTTGTTTAACAGCAGTCTTTGGTGTTAATTTATGATTAGATGCGTACATAAGTGTATAACTATAGAAAGAAACTCTTTTTAAACTTATAAGAACGATCCCACTATTAATAAAAGCAACATTAAACTAAAGATACCAACAATGGCCTTCCCAATATTCTCTTTTTCCCATAAGCGTCCTAATTCAAGCATTAATTGACCTCCATCAAAGAACATTACTGGGAATAAATTCGCAAGCCCCAATAAAACATTCAAAGAGAACAACATATATAAGAGATTGTAAAGGAAGTTCAAAGGCTCCAGGCTATAATATCTAACAAAGCTATCTTTCCCAATAGGATAATAATAAATATTGGAGCTCCAGTTCATCGTTCCCTTGTTTGTTTCCATCACAGAGCCTTCATGGGCTATTGCATAAATACAAGGCACATTATCTATTGTTTTAATGATTGTTCCAGGTTCCAGACCTTTTACAACATAGCACCCTTCTTCTGCCCATGGCACAGTCACCAATAAAAACAATATAAAAATTCCGAAAAACACAATGCCCAAAAATAGATTAATAGAAGGACCCCCTAACAAAACAAGTATCTTTCTAGGAGAAGGTGCTTTTTCAAAGGCCTCTTCATCAGGCTCTACAAAAGCACCCACAGGCAATATCCCATAGGTTAAAAGGCCTGTAGATTTCACAGGTATTTTGTATTTTAAGGATAGAATAGCATGGGACAATTCATGAACAACTAAAACAAGCCCAAGGGCAATTATTCCCTCAAAAAATGGCAATGTTATTCCAGGCAATAGAGGAGTTAATGTTTTAGGAGTTTCTGATTGAGATATTAAAGCAACCAAGGTATGGAAAATGGCATTGGAAAATGAATAAACAATAATTCCCATCAACCCACTTATCAAAACAAGTGCTAACATCAAAGGATTGGAAGAACTTGTCCCAGAACCTTGCACAGGCAATTTTAACAAAGCCATCGGATATATTAACAATAATCCATAGAGCAAGGCCATTCCACCTATGAAATAAACTATTCTTTTTCTTATAGGAAGCCATTTAGCTAGGAATATTCCCAAAAGCCCAAATGTTGTGAAAAACACCATTGTAGATAGCGTTTCCAAAAACTCTCCTAAGGGCAAAAGCCTTTTCAAATCCTCCAACCATCTTTTAGTTCTCCACATCAACAAACCCGGAAGCTCTTCTTTAACATCCTTTATTCTGGCTTTAACATATAGAGCTGTTATATAGAGATAAACAACGCTTAGAATAAACTTCCAAAAACCGCTTAGCTCTAACAATGTTATAAATTTCAGAATTGCAAGCGTTATTATAAACAATAAAATTAAATCAATATATCTCATGTTGCACCTCCTTTGCATAGAGATAACCAGCAATAGCTCCACCCAAGTGAGCAGCAGAGCCTATTCCAGTATATCTCATTGTGAAGCTGTTGAAGAATTCCCATAGAACATAAAGCCAAAAGGCCATTTGTATATTCATCGGAATAACAAAAAACAAATAGAGAGTTAAATAAGGGTAGAAGACCATCGTTGCTCCCAACAAACCTGAGATAGCTCCACTAGCCCCTAATCCAGGAACATCTCCTATCAAACCCATCACATATGAAAGATAATAAAAGAGATTTCCCATTATTCCGGATAGGAAAAACACGTATAATAAACCTTTTGAACCCACCTTTCTTTCAACAAGGGGGGCAAACTGCAAAAACACAAACAAATTAACAAATAAATGGGTGAAATTAGCATGTAGGAATAAAGAGGTCACCCAGCGCCAGGGTTCTACAAAGGCTTTAGAAGGGATAAAAGCAAACCAATAGGTAAAACTTGGAACGATCAATTCCAACAAAAACACTATAAACATTAGTATTCCCAGGGTAAAGGATAACATTGTCTAATTTTAGCTTGCTTATGTTTTTAAAATGATTTGACTAATATCCATATGTGTTGTGGATATTAGTGTTAGGAATGGTATTTGGAATAGAGATGGTAGAGCCCATCCATAAACCTGTGGAGGATGGTGCCATTATCTATAATGGAACAATTACACCTGTAGAGGACATTTCATTTTCCTTCAAGAGATATGAAGGAGGAAAAGCCTATGATTATGCCATAGCAGAGGTTCCAAAAGGATGGAAAAAGATAGATTCCCCTTTATATGCTGACCCATTAACCGTTACAATAATCCCATCACAGTTTGCCAAAGGAACTTATTTAATCCCAATCCATATTTACGATGAAAAAGGTTTTGATAAATTGCCAAATATTACTGTGTTTGTTAAATTAAATATAGATAGGGATTTTTTCACGGTAAAAGCTCCTAAAACAGTTATTGGTAACATAAAACAACCTTTGAGGTTCTCTGTTCAGGTAAGCACTAAAACACCTACTGTTTTTGTAATAGAAGCCCATAGCCTAAACAACGATTTTAAGAAAGAGGTCTTCATCCATGGGAATTATTCCCAGGCAATAGAGTTTATTTATTCTGTACCAGATAGATATCCAATAAACATTACAGTTTATCCGAAATATGCTTCATCAATAAAACAAACATTAACAATAGATGCTATAGTGAAGGAAAGTATTTTAGAGGATTTGAAATCCCTTAGATATGGAATATTGATTTATTACCCAATACAATTGTTGCCAAATGCTTTAATAGGCCTTGTTTATTCTTTGATAAACCCTTGAAGGGTTTTCTCCAGTTTTTTAAGAACCTCAAAATTCTGCTTCATTTTCTCATTTATTATTGAAACAAGGGTTTCATCTATTGTTAAATTGGAAACAGGAGCGCTCATGTAAACATTTCCCATCATCTCCACCAAATAACCTACACGAGACCTAGAAAGTCCAGACCTCTTTATCCCAATAGATTTTACCAAATCCACAAGATCCAATGTTCGTTCCAAGTTTTTTCCAATAACATGTAGAATAAAGGGTTCCACTCTAAGCCACGCTTCCTCTGGAATATCTTTTAAATCTTCCAATGTTATCGTCCTATGGAATGTTAAATATTTCTCGCTTTCTATTTTTCTACCCCTATCTATCAAAATTAGAACACGGCCTGAGCAAGAGGATGTGGTAAAAAACTCTTTATCTTTGTTTATTAATTCAATCAAGGGAATGATTGGAGGATCAACCTCTTGTTCCTCTAAATGGTACTCGAGTTTTTTTAAAGTGGCTTCTTTCCTTTCCTCAAAACTCATTTTCCTAAAATCACCCCTATGATAGAAGATTTGTTCAAATAACCATAGGTTTTGTTTTTAATTATCAAAGTTGGGTATTGGGAGACGTTGTAGCGTTTTGCCAGATAAGAGCCCATTCCCGGCAATAGACCATCAAAGGAATAAACTCTTAAAGTGATGTTTCTTTTTTTGAGCTCTTCCCTTGCCTTGCTTATTTCAAAACCTTGATCTCGGCATTTCTTACATTTTCCCGGTTTATTTGTATAGAAATAGATTAATTGCTTTGAAGAATAATTGCAATCTTTAATGGCCTTTCCAACCAATAACATATCCCTATATTCGTATTCAAAGTAGGTATTTTTTAGTTTAGGGTCTGTTGTTCCCTTTTCCTCTAAATATTGTAATCTTTCTCCTATTTTCCAGCTCTCTTCCTCCAACCTAGGGATAACATATGGGGCTAATTCGCAAAAGTGATCCTTATCCAATAATAAACTAACTTGTAAAACGCTTAAGGAATCGGAGACATCGCTTGTTTGGTCCATCAGGTTTTTGTTAAGGGCATTTGTGTAAAAGATTCCAACAATGAAACCTGCAACAAATATAAATAAGGTTAATATAAAGGCACTTAAAAACAGGGCTGTGGAAAAATCCCTTTTCATCTTGTCTCCCACACCTCCTCTTTAGATGTTAGTTCTTTGTAAAACACAAAAGGCCATACAATCATCCACCCTACAGAGAATATAAACAAAAATCCTAGAACATCCTTTATCTCATCTAAGGAAATCCTTCTGTTGTTTGCCTTTTCCCTCATTATATTAACATAATAAACAAACCAAGGTAACATCGCTAGCCAAAAGAACAACCCAACAAAACCCACTGGATTTATTCCAAATAAAAAGGCATCTGCCCCTATTCTTGTGAACCAGAAATTGCTCTCAAACACAAACAACAAAAGGGAAATGGCAACGGGCAATATCTGAATAAAGAATAGAAAATCTAAATAATAGGAGAAAAACATGAAATCTCCCCATTTAGGGTGCATTAAATCCATGTGTTTTATTCTGTTCCAAACACCACCTCTAACCCATCTTATTCTTTGTTTTATTAGTTTTGATAGAGTATCTGGGACTTTTGTGTAGGAAAAGGCATCTAAAGAAGATTTAACATCCCAACCATGTTTTTGCAGGTTCATTGCTATTTCTTGGTCTTCGGTTAAACTCCTTGGGTCAAAGAGACCTACCTCCATTATAGCATCCTTTCTAAAGGCACTTAAACCACCGGGAGTGACATAAACGCTGTTGAACATTTCCAAAATTCTTCTATAGACTAAAATAATATCATATTCTATTGCTTGCCATTTTTCAAGCAATGTTTTTGGGTCTTTAACCCTGACAGAACCTGAGACAGCTCCTACCTTAGGGTCTTCAAAATAAGATGCCAATTTCTTTATAGTGTCTTTTGGAATTGTTGTATCAGAATCCAATGTTATTATAATATCGCCAGTTGCATGCAGAATTCCAAGGTTTTTTGCAGAGGCAGCTCCACCGTTAGGCTTTCTTATTACCTTTATGGGATATTGGGACGCTATTTCATAGGTGTTATCTGTAGAACCATCGTCCACAACTATAA
>WAPD01000037.1 GCA_015520875.1 Microcaldota archaeon | reverse complement strand
GATAAAGAATTAGCCAATTATTACAATGTTAGAGGAACACCTACATTTATAATAAACGATGAAACATTGGTGGGAGCAAGACCTCTAAGCGATTTCACAAAAATAATAGATAGAAAACTGGAAAACCCAGGAACAAGACCAAATATTTCGTTAAATGAAAGTATTTGGTGGGGAAATCCAAATGCCTCAGTTGTTATAATAGAATTTTCAAGTCCAAATTGTCCTTATTGTAAAAGGTTCCATAGGAATACTTATCCAGAGCTTAAGAAACGCTATATAGACACAGGAAAAGTTCTTTGGATATTTAAACCATATGTTCTAGGCCATGGAGCAGATGAAAAAGAAAAAATAGAAAACATCTATTGTGTTGCCAAGGTAAATAGAACAGCAGCAGAACCATTTATAGAATGGGTGTTTAAACAATGAACGAAGCTTATGAAGCAATCTGGGATAAAGGGTTATCCAAAGAAGCTGTTATTTATCTAAGCAAGCAAAAGAATGAGCCAGAGTGGATGTTAGAGCTTAGATTAAAAGCCTTTGAATGGTTCCAAAAGTTAAGCCTTCCTAAATGGGTAGAAGGTTTAGATGATATAGATTATGATGAAATCATCTATTATTTGAAACCAAAAGCAAAAACATCCCAATCTTGGGAAGAGCTCCCAGAAGATATTAGAAAAATTTATGATGAACTTGGAATCCCAGAAGCAGAGAAAAAATATCTGGCAGGGGTTACTGCCCAATATGAAAGTGAAGTTCTATATGAAAAGATAGACAATTATTTGAAAAAGCTTGGAGTTATCTTTCTAAGCATGGATGATGCTCTTAAACAATATCCAAACCTTGTGAAACAATACTTTGCAAAGCTTGTTCCAATAAACGATAATAAGTTCGCGGCATTAAACACAGCTTTCTGGAGCGGAGGTGCCTTTGTATATGTCCCTAAAAATGTGAAAGTAGATAGGATTTTACAAGCATATTTCAGAATACAGGTTCAATCAATGGGGCAGTTTGAAAGAACATTGATAATAGCTGAAGAAGGGTCCCAGGTTTCCTATGTTGAAGGGTGTTCTGCACCTATCTATAGAAAAGATTCTTTACATGCTGCCGTTGTAGAGGTTTTTGCCCATAAAAATGCCAAAGTCAGATATACAACTGTCCAAAACTGGAGTAAAAACGTTTACAACCTAGTAACAAAAAGAGCTATGGCATACGAAGGTGCCTATATAGAGTGGTTGGATGGAAACATGGGTTCCAAAGTTACATATAAATATCCGGGAATAGTTCTAAAAGAGCCATACTCCAAGGCAAAGATTATTTCAATAGCATCAGCCGGTTCTGGACAGTTGATAGATTCAGGTGGAAAGGCAATCCATCTAGCCCCCAATACAACCTCAACAATTATTTCAAAAAGCATTTCCATGGGCACAGGTGTTTCAAAATACAGAGGATGGATCAAGGTGGCAAAAGGAGCAAAAAATGCCAAAGTATCTGTAAACTGTGATGCTTTATTATTGGATCCTGAAAGCAGAACAGACACCTATCCAAATATAGATATACATGAAAAAGATACTCAGATAACTCATGAAGCCACTGTTGGTAAAATACAAGAAGACCAAGTATTCTATCTAATGTCAAGGGGATTTTCAGAAGAAGATGCTAAAACCATGATCGTATTGGGTTTTGTAGAAGAGTTTGTTAAAGAGATTCCATTGGAATATGCGGTAGAATTGAATAGATTGATAAGATTGGAGATGGAGGGGTCGGTAGGATGAAAGAGTTCCAGAATTACAAATATAAGTTAAAGGATGCTGAAGATATTGAACAATATTTGGATGAGGTAGGTGTTAAAAATGAGGAAGTTATCACAGGAGACTATAAAAAATTATTTGTCGGGAACCATGACAATACCTGGAGATTAAGGGGAAAAGGAGAATTGCATTTGTTTTATGGGGAAAGCGCTGTTAAAGAAAACTGGGAAATAGAAGGTGACTTTGTTATTTATTCAACAATAACACCTGAGAATTTTGCCTATTTGAAAAGAAATGTGACTGTGAAAAAAGGTAAAGTAGAATTTAGAACAATTGTGTTAGGGGGTTTTGCAAAAGTTGTTTCCAATTATTATACATATGATTGGGTTGAGGAGAGGGGGATTGTGTTTTTGAATGGGGATGAAGTAAGTGAAATGGAAACGTTGTTATCTCATGAAGGGGAGAAAAGCCACTCCTATTCTCACATTAGAGGGATTTTAAACGATAAAGCCTATGCAAGCATAAAAGGTTTAATCTGGATAAAGCCCCAAGCTAAAAACAGCAATTCTTATTTGGACCAGCATGTAGTCCTTTTAAGCGAGGATTCCTGGGCATTTACTTGGCCTGCTTTAAGGATTGAAAATAATGAAGTGAAGGCAAGCCACTCTGCCACTATATCTAAAATACCTGAGGAAATGATATTCTATTTAGCATCAAGAGGGCTTTCAAGAAAAGACGCTATGGAATTGTTAATAAAAGGTTTTACACATTCTGTGTTTGACCCACCTGAAGAGCTCTGGGACAAGATTAAGACAAAACTATAGTTCCTAATTGGTTTTTTATTGTTACTGTTCCAGAAGGTAAGTTAACGGTTCCACATTTGGTCTCTATGGTGTGATTGTATTTTAGGGAAATGGTTCTTATTTGACCATTTCCCAAAACGCAAACTTCTTCAACAACGCTTTTTGCCCAATGTTTTTCTTTTAGCATGTTGTATTT
>WAPD01000036.1 GCA_015520875.1 Microcaldota archaeon | reverse complement strand
GTGTATAAGAGACAGCTTCAAACTTATCCTCATCTTCAGATAAATCCTTCAAAAATATAACATAGGTCTTTGTTAGTTTATATTGTAATTTTACATAACCTTTTTCCTCTAGTATTTCTAACCATTCTTTAATAACTTCTGGTTGCTCCCCCAATTCAGAGGAGAGCTCAAGCAAATCCACCTTTCCCTTTTCTTTAACGATTTTAAGCAATTGATCAATTTTAGTTTCCAACATTTCTCTTCACAACCCTCCAAGTTCCAGAGAGTTTTCTAGAAGCTTTTCTGAAGGCCTCTTCCACATGAGGTTGATTTTTCTCGTAGGTATAAACGGTGAATATTGGTTGTCCTTCTTTTATTTTTGCACCTCTGTCTGTAGGTTTTCCAAATGCCCTTCTCATACCTTTCTGAATTCTATCTGCACCAGCTCCTGCAACCATCCTGTTTTCCCTTATAACCTCATGAGGATACACCCTTATTATGAATAGGAATTGTTTTGGCATGTTCTTTTCCAGATGCTTTATAACAGATTGTCGTGCAGCCTCTATTGCATTATCCCTATGTAGGAAGTTTTGCTCTGCTACCAAATCAAAGGCAACAGGGTAGTCTTCTTCTTTTCCTACACCACTTCTAAGCTGGTGCAAGTCCTTGTGTGGCAATGCCTTTACATAGTTCTTCTTCATATTTCTTTTACTCCATCTACTCCAAGATTGTTTATAGAATCTCTCTCTAATAGTTCTTGCGGGTCTTAAAGCCATGGTTATCAATTACTCAGAAGTTTTTATAAGTTTAATGCTTTTTTCCTGGATTGTTATTGGAATTGCCACTGGTGCTTCTAAAGGCAATACTGTATAGGTTTTCTTTTGGTCGTCTTTAGAGATAACTTTTGCCTTTTCTCCCTTGAAAGGTCCTCTAATAATCTCAACAATATCTCCAACATTTATATTTAGAACTATTTCTTCCTTCTTCCTGAATAAGTTTTCTATTTCTTGATCGCTCAAAGCTTTTAGTTCCACTTTCTTCCCATATCCAAGAGGGTCTAATTTAACTCCCCTTATCCCTGATAGAACTAACTTTATATCATCCTTGTTGTCTCCCTCTACAAACATAAATCCTTTTATTCTAGAATCCACATAAATGGCTTTTATTGAGGTAATGCCTTTTTTCCTTATTGCTGCCTCTACCAACAATGGAATTATTTTATCATCTCTTGAAGAGATCTTCACAGGATAGATTTCACTCATTTTCTAAACACCTCTGCCAGATAATTAACAAAACCGTTTACAACAGATGTTAATATTCCCAAAGTTCCCACAGCAACGATTAAAACCATAGTAACTCTTGTTAAACGATCAACCTCTGCAGGGTCTGGCTTTCTAGCCCTTCTCCAGACCCTAAGCATGAATTCCCATTCTTTTTTTATAGTCTCTATCATGCTATTTTGTCAACCTCTTCTAAATCTAATGTTAATCTTCCGGCTTCTGGCCCTTCAGAAAGCTCGGACATGGTTACTCCTGCTAAAACAACCAACACTTTTAAGGAGGATTTTTTCAAATCTTCTTCTATTCTAGCTCCGTAGATGATGTGGGCATTTGGGCTTACTCTCTTCTTTGTTTCCTCTACAATATAGTTAACTTCTTGCAATGTTAAATCTTCTCCTCCGATTATGTTAATTAAAACACGGTCTGCTGTTGAAATATCCACATCTAGCAATGGGCTTGATAGAGCTGTTTCTATGGCTAGTTTTGCCCTTTCTTCCTTGGAACCTTCTAATGCGGATTCTCCCACAGCTATAACAGCATATCCTGCATTCTTTAGAACAGTTTGCAAATCTGCAAAATCAACGCTAACCAAACCTGCCTTTGTTGTTAGTTCTGCTATGTTTTTAACAGAGCTTGCCAACACCTCATCTGAAATCCTAAAGGCTTTTTCCAAAGGCAAATCGCTCGCTATATCCAACAATTTATCGTTTTTAATAATGATTAAAGTATCAACGTTTGATTTCAATTTCTTAATTCCGCTGACAGCATTATCATATCTGATTTTACCTTCTGCAGAGAATGGTAATGTGACAACACCTACTGTCAAAGCCCCTATATCTTGCTTTGCTATCTTGGCAATTACAGGCAATGCACCTGTACCTGTTCCACCACCCATACCACAGGTTAGGAACACCAAATCGGCATCTGCTATAGCTTCTTTTACCTTAGCGGCTGTTTCCTGGGCTGCCTTCTCTCCACATTCTGGGTTGCTTCCACAACCTCTACCCCTAGTTAATTGCTTTCCCAAAAGGATTTTCCTGTGGGCTTTTATTTTCAACAGGTGCCTGGCATCTGTGTTTGCTGCGATTAATGTTACTCCTTCTGGCTTCATCTGGAATAATCTGTTAATAGTATTGGAACCTGAACCTCCTGCTCCCACAACATAAATCTTTTCTTGCTCTTCTTCAATTAACTTCATTAATTCTTCTTCATCGTCATCTAAGTTCCCTGCACTTTGCTTGATTATCTCATTTAGTTCTTCTGTGTTGTTTAACTTTTCCTCAGTCACATAAACCACCAATCTAAATTTACCATATCATGTTTTTAAATGTTTGTAGCCAAATTTCTTAAAAAAGGTATTTCTTTTTCAAACACCCAATAGTGTTCTAAAATAGAAGTTGAAATGCCCCAGACTTTTTTATCTTTTAAAAGCTCGTTTAATTTTGGGTATTTTGGATTGATGGCAACGGCATTTGCCCTCCCATGCGCAACAATAGAAACTTCAACATTGGGTTGGGAAAAGTGCTTTTCTGCCCTTTTTGAATAGGTATCCGGGAATAACGCTATATTTC
>WAPD01000035.1 GCA_015520875.1 Microcaldota archaeon | reverse complement strand
GTATAACAGATGACGACTGTAATGGAAGTGGTAAATGTATAAATGGAAGTTGTTCAGGATGATATTTTTAATATATACATTCCTTTCTCTCTATATAGTTGGAGCCACTCATATTTCTTTGGATCATTTATATCTAGATAGCAGGGGATGTTTAGTATATTTGAATGAATCTAATTCATTAACACTGGCCAAAGATGTAGATTTCATATGGAAAGTTTATATGCCTCCACTTGCAACTGGAGGCTGGAGGGATTATAGAATCTATACTAATCTCTCTTTTAATCTTCCATCAATAACTGAGCTTCGAAACCTAGATTATATGCAAGGAGGTTCTCATTATTTTATCGCCCTATCCTACGACGTAGGATGGGCAAAGAAGGTTACAATTAAATCTCATTTAAATGGGCATCAATTAAATGATGTTAGCGGGAATTTGCAAGGTCTTAGAATACCTATTACACAAGTTCCTTTATTCTTGAATGAGGGTGGGACTAATAGATTGGAATTAAAATTAGGAGGGAGCTACAATATTGACTGGGACCCTGTTACTCAAATAACCATAAAATCCTTTAAACTCTGTCTTTACAATCCAACACTTAAAATCCACCTAACATCCCAAATTCCTGATAAAATATCTCCAGGACAAAATGTTACCATTGAAGGATATGTGGAAAATCCTTCTCCTGTTGACGCCAGTGCCAAAATATCCTTAGAAGGATTTTCCAAATACTTTAATATTTTCCCATCTCAACCTTACAATGTTGAAATAGACAATGTTAGAACTCAAGATAACAAGGTAAGATTTAAGTTTATCCTAACATTAAGGGATAATCTATCTCCAGAGGATAAACTCTTCATAGAACAACAAAACAACCAACTGAAGTTAGGTAAGATAATGGTCTCTTATAAGAACAAATACTTCAGTGTCCCTTGGACCTCTATGGAAAAGGATTTAGGTAAAATAACATTCCAAGATGTTTCCAAATCCCAACAATCTCAATCTAATAAAACACCTCAAGAACAACCTCAACAAGAACAAGAAGTAAAAGAAGTTATCCCTATCTGGGTTTGGGTTATTATAGGTTTAATGGCCTTAATTATTCTTGTTCTCTTGGTTAAGAAGCTTTAAAAACCTTCTTAGGATAATTTAAAGAGAGGGCCCGTAGCTCAGCTTGGATAGAGCGACGCCCTCCTAAGGCGGAGGTCGTGGGTTCAAATCCCACCGGGCCCGTCGTCAATTGCTGTTTCTCTATATCCTGAGATTTATAAATATATGGTCCCAATTAGAAACATGGATTTTACCATTAAAGTAGGTGCAGCAGCCGGTGAAGGAGCTTTTGTCACCGGTAAGATATTGGGAAAGTTATTTGCAAGAGGAGGTTACCATGTTTTTGGCTATCCAGAATACCCATCCCTAATACGTGGAGGCCACAATTCCTATCAAGTGAGAATATCCAAAAATCCAATCAGTTCTCCAAAAAAACACAACAACATAATAATAGCAGTAAATCCAGATGCTTACACATTCCATAAAGACACATTAACTCAAGATGGCATAATAATAGCAGATGAATCTTTCTCCCACAACATCCAAGATCCCAATGTTATAAAACTCCCTATCACGAGCATTTTGAAAGAGCACGAGGCTGATAATCGAATGAAAAACATGATTTTCCTCGGAACAACCTTAGGCCTCGTTAATTATCCATTTGAATTCCTTGAAAAACTAATCCAAGAAACATTTGCTAAAAAAGGTCAAGAAATCGTAGATAAAAATGTAAAAGTAGCAAAGGCAGGTTATGAAATAGGAAAAGAGCATCAAAAATGGAACATTGAACCTATTGGAAGTCCCAAATATTACATTGGAGGGAATGAAGCAGGGGGTTTGGGAGCACTTTCAGCAGGTTTAAAATTTTATTCTGGATATCCAATGACACCTGCCAGCTCCCTATTACATTTCCTAATAAGCAAAAGAGGAAAGTTTCCATTAGCAGTTGTCCAATCAGAAGATGAAATCTCAGCAATAAATCAAGCAATAGGAGCAGCTTATGCAGGAGCAAGGGCTATGACAGGTTCTTCTGGAGGAGGTTTTGCTTTAATGACAGAAGCTGTTGGATTTGCTGCATTATCCGAAATTCCATTGGTAATCTATTTAGCACAAAGAACAGGTCCCTCTACAGGTATGCCTACTTGGACAGAACAAGCAGACCTATTCCAAGTTTTAGGAGCATCCCAAGGAGAATTCCTTAGAATAATATTAGCACCCACAGATATCCAAGAAAACTACCGTTTAACAGGAGAAGCATTAAACCTAGCAGAAACCTACCAAGTTCCAGTATTTGTAATGGTTGATAAATTCTTAGCAGAATCCAATACAACATTTGATGCCCTTCCAAAAATCCCCATAAAGAGAGGAAAAATAATCACCCAAGATATGGAACAATTACTTCCTATGAAACGATTTAAAAGATTTCAAGATACACAAGATGGAATCTCTCCAAGACCTATCCCAGGTGTAAAAGGCGGATGCCACATAGCAACATCCTACGAACATAGAGAAGATTCCTTTACAACAGAGGATTTCAAAGAAAGAAAAGCTCAAGTGGATAAAAGATTGAGAAAACGCTCTTTAATGGAACAAGAGAGTTTTCCTCCTATAGTTGATGGAACAAGTGAGATAGCAGTTGTAACTTGGGGGTCTCAAAAAGGACCTGTGTTTGAAGGTTCTAATGGCTATAGAAAAATAGCATTCAACTGGCTTTATCCTTTGAACAAAGAAAAGGTCCAAAAGGCATTTGACGGTGTTTCAAAGATAGTAATATTTGAAAATAATTCAACCGGTTTATTCTCAAAACTGTTATACATGGAAACAGGGATAAAACCAGATGCCCTTGTGTTGAAATACACGGGAAGGCAATTCTTCCCAGAACAAGTAGAAGATGCTTTAAAAGTCTTGGAAGAGAAGGACTTCCAAGGCGAACTCAGATTAGAAGAAGATTTTGAAACATATGAATTTTATGCTCCTTGGAGATATAAGGTGAAACTATGATAGAATATAACACACCCGAAAGACCACAATGGTGTCCTGGATGTGGTGATTTTAGCATACATGTTGCATTAAAACAAGCATTACACGAGCTTAAAATAGAACCCTACAATGCAGTAATAGTAAGTGGAATAGGTTGTGGAAGCAAGATTCCAAACTATGTGAGAAGCTATGGTGTAGAAGGGTTGCATGGAAGGGTTATCCCAACAGCAGTAGGAGTAAAAATAGCAAATCCCTCTTTAACAGTGGTTGGCATTGGAGGAGATGGAGACGGTTTTAGCGAAGGAGGAAACCATTTTATCCATGGTGCCAGGGAAAACTTTGACATAGTTTATTTGGTTCAAGATAATAAAATCTATGGATTGACAACAGGTCAGGCATCACCAACAACCCACAAAGGCATAAAAACAAAAACAACACCGGATGGAAACATGGTTTCAGAGTTTAGGCCTGTTCCAATGGCTTTGGCAGCAGGTGCTTCTTTTGTAGCAACAGCCTTTGCAGGAGACGTTCTACATTTAAAAGAGATAATAAAACAAGCTATACAACATAGGGGATTTGCATTCGTAGATATCTATCAACCATGTATAACATGGAACAAATATAACACATATGATTGGTATAAAGAAAGGGTTTACAAAACAGACCATGACCCAAGCGATTGGAACAAAGCATGGGAAAAGGCCTGGGAACCTTATACAACTAACTTTGAAAAAATCCCTCTAGGAGTTATCTATAAAAAAGAAAGAGAGATAGCCGATGAATTCTTTTCACCAGGAAGACACAACCTAACCAAGGATTTACCACCAGAAGGACTAGATGTTTCAGAATTAGCAAAAGAATTCCTATGAAAGGGCAAGTATCCCTTGAGACCCTTTTAATTCTATTGATACAGATAGCCTCTGTTGTATTACTTGTTTCTGTGTTTTTTACTCT
>WAPD01000034.1 GCA_015520875.1 Microcaldota archaeon | reverse complement strand
TCTTGGATGTCTATCCTTTCTCCCCTGACTTCGGCGCTTAGCTCTTCTTTTATTTTTGCATAACAGGCTTTTCCTTCCTGATCCAAGGAACAAAAGTTGGCCCTTGCAACCTTTTTCTCCTTTATAGCTTGCTTAAGCTCTTCAAAGGTATTAACTGTTTTTATTTCTAAAGGCTTAAACAAGCTCTTATCATATTCTTCCAAGCCTTTTTTAAGCTCTTCTAAAAGATTTTCCCTTTTCACCGTTATCTTTTTCCCATGCCTAAATGCCAAGGTTACTGTGTTTTCTTCTTTTTCCTTCGGACCTACAATGATTTTTACAGGCACTCCTCTCTTGTCCCAGTAATAGAATTTGTTTCCAGGAGATTTATCGCTTTTATCTATTTCCCATCTATAAGGAACTTCTTTAGCAAGTTCTTCTGCATAATCAAAAGTATCCTTAATAGGAACAATGGCAACCTGCACAGGTGCAACTGAACTAGGCAACCTTAAACCTGTTTCATCCCCATGTATATAGATTAAAGAGGCTAAAATTCTATAGATTCCAATTCCGAAACAAGTTTGATGTACATATTTTTCTTGTTCATCTTTATCCATGAATTTTACATTGAAAACCTTGGCAAACTTTTGTCCTAAATAATGGGTTGTTGCTATTTGCAAGACTTTTCCATCCGGCAATAAAACATCCACAGCATAGGTATATTCAGCTCCTGCGAATTTATCCCACTCAGGCCTTCTTAACATCATAAAGTCCAATTTCAATTTTTCTTTAATTACTTTTTGGGAGATTTCAAGATCTTTTTTAACTTGTTCCAATGCATCTTTTTCACTAGCAAAAGCATCATGTGTCTCTATCCATAGGAATTCCCTACCTCTAATTAAAGGTCTTGTAGCCTTTGTTTCATATCTCCAGACAGCTTCTGACATATAAACCTTCACAGGCAAATCCGAATATCCCTTTATCCAAAGGGAAAACATAGGATAAATGGCTGTTTCAGATGTGGGTCTTAAGATTAATTTATTCTTTAATTCGTTTAAACCTGCCCTTGTGATCCAAAAAACCTCGCTCTCAAAACCTTTAAAATGTTCTCCTTCTTTTCTTAGATTTTCCTCCGGGATGACAGCAGGAAAATGAACCGGATAATGATTATCTAATTCCAACAAAGTTTCAAATTCCCTATAGAGGTTTTTTATTATGCGCATGCCCCAAGGCTTAACAACAATGAAACCTTTTGCAGGATACCTTATATCTACAATGTCTCCTTTTTCTAATAGCTCATCATACATATTTTTCACCCGAACAAAGCTAAAAAGATATATTGAGAGAGAGACTTTACTGCAGGTGCTATTAAAAGTGATATTGCTAATAGGACGCCTCCAACAATCACACCCATAGCTATGTTGCCATTTTTCAATTCTTCAAATTCTTCAATATCATGGGTTAATTTATCGTAAAAGGTTAAGGCTAAATAGATTGTAATAACGGCTGAGACCATGCTTATAATTGCCCTTAAAATATCCCCCAATAGGGCCAATGCGAATACATAAGGGTCTGAAACACCGGCCGGTGCCAGATAATTGCCCATGCCCGCATTTATAATAATCCCAAAGCTTAGTATCACAGAGGCGTAATAGATGCTAACAGCGATGTTTCCCTTTGCTATTTCCCTCCATTCATCTATCTCTGTTGTTAGTTTGTCCATCAGCTTGCTAGCACTATAGAGCACTGTAACCGAAACTCCTAGCATTAATAGATATCGTGCAAGTAAATAAAGGAACTCAATCATAGTTTTAAATTCCCACATTATGTTTATATAGGTTGTGTCGTGAAATTAAGGCATGGAATTTAAATTATTATCTCAAAAAGCCACAAAAAAAGAATATGATGTTATTATTTTAGGAGCAGGTATTGGGGGATTAAGCGCAGCCATTTATAGTGCTAGAGCAGGAGCCTCAACACTGGTACTGGAAAAGAATGCTATTCCAGGTGGGGCCTTAGCATTAACATATGCTGTTGAGAACTATCCTGGATTTAAATTCATAGAAGGAAGCAAATTAGCAGAGCTTATAGCAGAGCAGGCAATACATTCAGGGGCCCACATCAATTATATGGAAGAAGCGATTAAAGTAGAGGATTTAGGAGAAAAGAAGAAGGTGAAAACAAGGGTTTCAGAATATGAAGCAAAAGCTGTTATAGTTGCAACAGGAGCCAAGCCCAGGAAATTGGGCATCCCAGGAGAAGATAAGTTCTTTGGAAAAGGCGTTAGCGTGTGTGCTATCTGTGATGCTCCTTTTTTCAAGGATAAGGTAGTAGCAATCGTAGGAGGAGGAAACACAGCCTTTGATGAAGGAGATTACATTTTAAGGTATGTGAAAAAAGCTTATTTTATCCACAGAAGGGACACATTCAGGGCAGAGAAGATTTTAGTAGATAGAGTTAAAAACAATCCAAAGGCAGAGTTTATTTTAGATAGTGTGGTGGAAGAGATTATTGGAAATGAAAAAGTAGAGAAAATTAAGATAAAGAATTTGAAAACAGGGGAAACCAAGGAACTTGAAGTAGATGGAGTTTTCATTTTCATAGGATATGAACCCAATTCACAAATAGTAAAGGATTTGGTTGAGACAAAGAACGGTTATATTGTAACAAATGAGAAAATGGAGACATCCAGAGAAGGGATTTACGCAGTGGGGGATGTAAGATGGGGCTCAATTAAGCAAGCGGTTGTTTCAGCAGGAGAAGGCGCCATCGCAGGATATTATGCAGGAAATAAAGTGCTTCAACAATAGATACTAGCATTTATAGTTAAATTTTTTCCCAATATTTTCTTTATTGATTCTATTGTTTCTGCAGGGATTGTTACATTGTAGATACATTGGGCTGTTGCATTAAACGTTCCACGTACTTGATCCAAAAATAATTCTTTATCGGTATAGGAAACGCTATAAATTTTTGAATTGGAACAATCAAAACAAACCTCCGCCCTTGTTTCATTATATCTTATGGATAAAGAATTAACACACTGTTGCATTCTTAATTTTAGATAACCAGGGGTTGCATACCAGCTTATTTGATCCCCTAAAGAGACTTCTTTTGGGTCGCTTGTTCCACATAAAATCCAAAAATCAACCTTACCACATCTGTCTTTTGTATAAAATAGGTTTAACCTTGCTAGAATTATTCCCCTTACGATAATATCTCTAATAACGGGTTTTATGCGTTCAAACAAAAATCTAATTCTAGGCTCTCTGATAGCTTTCGAGAGTTCGCTAACTGTAATATTATAAACGTAAAGTCCCTGGGTGACGCCTGTTAATGTTTCTCTAATAAATTGTTGTTTAACATCCTTTACACAGGATTTGGCATACTGGGTTGTTGTTAATTCTTGGGGTTGTTCCACCATGGGAACAAAGTAATTCTGCATAAAAATTAGAAATAAAATGAGCACTAACCAAACCATCCTAATAATTTACCCACTAAATCTAATAAAGATAACACTATTAGAGATAGTGGAATGGATGCAGAGATGGAATCTACAGCAGCTTGCAGGTTAAGGTTTTCAGATTCTGCATAGACGGCTGCCATAAAACCAGTAGGTGCCATGCTTCCTATAATAACGATCCACTTCTGGATTTCATTAAGTGGAAGTAATTGGGAGATAATAAAACCTATTATGGCACCCCCTATTACCCTGAGAAGGACGCTTGCCAAGGCCACATTGCTTATTTTCTTTACATTAATCATGAGACCCAATGCTATTAACACCACTGGAATAGAAGACTCTCCAATAAGAAAGATAAGCTCTTTTAATGGCCCTTCTAGCTTGAAGCCTATTAAGTTTCCTACAACACCAAACACAACAGAGAGCACTAGCGGTATGGTTACAACCTCTATTATTAACTCACCTATGGATTTCTCATGTCCAGAATGATATTTCTTCAACAGATAGTAACCATAGGTTAAAGCACTTATAGTGTGGCCAAAGGTAAATAAAGCCATATAAAATAATCCAAGGTCTCCAAATATTTTATAAGCAAATACATAAATAACGGAATAGTTGAGAATAGTAGAAGAGGCCATAAAAGACCCTAGATCTCCATCTTTGAAGCCTAGTTTTTCGCCCAAAAATCTAGAGAAATGTAATGTGAATACTGTTATCAATATGTTCGCCAATATAACCCAACCATCCCCTAGTGAAAGTTTCATATTTATTATGGAATAAAATGTTAATGCAGGAAAACCCAGATAAAACACATATCTTAACAAGACTTTGGAAAATTCTGGTTTTAGATAGTGAAACACTTTTGAGAGATACCCTATAATCAAGGTTAAAATGAGGGTGAGTAACTGCATGTTTCTTTTAGCTATTCACAAATAATTAAAAACATAGCCCTGCCAGGATTCGAACCTGGGTCTCGGGGACCAGAACCCCGCATCCTGGACCACTAGACGACAGGGCTTAAAGTATTATTTAGAAATTAAAGATAAAAATATTTATCCAATTCATAGGCGCTAGGCGACGATAGGTTATCTCTAAGTTCTTTATATTTATGCTCTGCATATTCTATAACCATTTCAGGTGGGAAAATGCCCTTCAAGTAATTATTATCACTTTCCAGCCCTTCTATTACCTGTAATAGATCTCTGGGCATTTCATGAATTTTTCTTTTCTTTCTTTCGCCCATCGTCATCGTTCTTGGGGATATTTTAACAGGATCTCCTGGAGAGATCTTTTGTTTCACACCATCGCTACCCGCAGCTATAATTGCCGCATAGGCTAAAAATGGATTGGAAATGGCATCTGGGAATCCTAAGCTTAAATATCCTTCGTTTTCCCTTAGTTCCACTTTAACCAATGTTCCATCTATGCCATATCCCCAGGATCTGTAGAAAGGCTCTACCATTAGCCTTTTATATGAATTTGTTGTGGGGTTTGTAAATAGTAAAAGGGTCTTATAGTGCTCTAAGATACCTCCTATGAAGTATTCCCCTTCTTGTGTTAATTGCCCATCTTCTATTAAATTTCCCGATAATCTCAATTCCAGGGCATTTCCCTTTTCTCCTGGGAATAACAAAGGCATAAATGTAATTGAAACATTGTTGGCAATTGAAGCTGCTTTTGCCACATATTTTAAGGAGAAAACGGCCTCTGCACTTTTTACAGGGTCCATAGGTTCCAGTCCAATACGTTGCTGGGAGGTTGCTTCCCCATGTGTAGTATAAACAACACCATAGCCAAACGCCTGTGTTAGTATATCAACGATTTGCTGCCTTACTCCGTAATAAGCATCGTAAGGGAAGGAAGAGAAAGGTCTTTCCGAAGGCAACATGGCCATAGGGTTCCATTTACCTTCCTTAGAATCAAAGGCCGCTGAAGGTCCTCTTTCCCTTGTTACCCTATCTACTGTAAAACCCTCAACAATGGTAAATTCAACAGCAGGTTTTATTTCCAAGTTCAAACCTACTTTTTTAGCAACAGCCAAGGATTTTTCCAAAGGATAATAAACATCATAAGGATATCTAACGCCTGAGCTTTCCCTTATTGTTGAGATAAATCTAACAGCCCTAACATACCAAGGCACTTCTGCATAGGTTTCTGCCCTTGGGACTAAATAAAGGTCTTTTCTATCGCTAAAATATTTGGACAAACCTTCAACAAGATAACCTTTTTCAAAAACACTTTCATCAAAGTGATTTCTGGATACGTGGATTTCCTTTATTTCCCCTATTAAAGTAGGGAATTGGAGAATTATCCAGTTGGCATCATATTCTTCCAATCTATTAATAATATGCTTAGACATATTATAACCTTAACCAAAGGGATTTTTAACTGTTTGCTGCCCAAAGTTGTTCCAGTTCCTTTGTTATATCCATAAGCGCATAAGCTCTCCTGAGATCTATTGGCAAATAATCTGTTGGAGTTTCTCCTTCATGGTTTTTTACCTGCCATAAAGATGGATCTACCAATCCATTTAGTTCATGTAGAATTTCTTGTTTTTGAGCTTCTGTTAAGGACCCTGACCTTGCCAAATAATGTAATGGGACATTTCCATAATTGTCTTTTTGGGACATTTGTTTTAGGAACTCTTCTTGAGAGAGAGATTCCTTTATTAAGTTTATTTTTCTTTTATCGTGCATTGATAAATGTAATGGATATCTACCTTTACTATCTCTTATTAAAAGAGATTCTTGGTAAAGGGAAACAATTGCTTTAAACATATGAAATGTTCCATGTGCTGCTGCAATATGGGCAGGTGTTTTTCCCGCAGCATTTACTTTCAATTCAGGACGATAATCATAGTAAAGTGAGATTACATGGTCAAAAAATGCTTTTTTGCCCTCATTAGCTGCCAAATGCAATAGTGTGTTCTTGTTTGCTTTTGTTTGCATTTCTAAGTGCTCCTTCTTTAGCAATGGATAGAGTTTATTGAAAATTTTACGATTGCTTCTTTGTATGGACAATGCCGCAGCCAAAAACACATCATAAGGCGTTTCAAGACCTTCCATCAAATACTTCTCAGCAAACTCTGGTAGATGTTGTATTGCCAAATGAACGGGTAACATCTCTTTTTTATCGCGTGCTCTTAAATCAGCACCAGCTTTAACTAAATCCTCGGCTACAGCGAACCACTTCTCCACTATAACACGATGCAATATAGGGCCATTCTTTCCCTTAGCATTGGGATTTATTTTGGTCCAAGGAAGAGTTATTCTCTTAAAAAGTTTTTTTCCTTTTATTGCTTCTCTTAAACCGGCAGGGTCGTTCTCTTTTACATATTTGAATGGATCTGGTCTTTTGAACATAACATAAAAAATGAATGAAAAACCTTAAAAAACCACATTAAAACTCTACAGGTTTTCCAGGAATTCTTTCAAATAATTGCACATCACCCACATGCTTCGCCCCTATTAACCATCTCACCAATCTCTCAACACCTATTCCACCACCAGCAGATGGAACAAGCCCTTCTTTAGCTAATTCCAGATAAGGTTTGTATTTCTCTATATCAAGACCTTCTTGTGCGTCCCTTTCCAATCTTTTTAAAATTCTCTCGTAGTCCCATTCTCTCTCAGCACCAGATAGACCTTCTCCAAAACCTTCCGGATATATCAAATCATAGTTTAGATAAGTCCCAGGTCTTTCGGGATCCTCTTTATCGTAGAATTCCCTTTTATGGGAAATAACCCAGAATGGTTGTTTCATTTCCTTGGATTTTTCTATCTCCCAGTCTTTTCCATATTGTTCTTCTAATTCTTTAACAGTAAAAACAGGGAAAGGTTTTTCTATCTTTGGCAATGTCCTTCCATATTTCCTTAAAATATCTCCATAGTATTCTGAGATAAATGGAACAAGTCCCATTATATAATCTTCCACCAAATCCATTACATCTCCCATCCTAGCATGGGCTATTTCAAAGTCTATTTGCATGAATTCAAAGAGATGTTTTCCTGTTTCCCTTCTCTTTGGGTTTTCCAATCTTATGTTGGGAGAAAAGATAACTATCCTTTCCAATCCTTTTTTCAAAGCTATTTGCTTATGTAGAATCATGGATTGCATTGTTACCAATCTTTGTCCCAAATACTCGATCTCGGGTGTTTTTATCACAGAACTTCCTGGGTCTGGTCCCAATGGGTCTGTTGTTACTGACAACATCACTGGCACTAGTTCTATAAAACCCCTTTTCCTAAAGAAATCGTGGCTATACCCTAATACTGCATCTGTTATTTTTACAGCGTCCAATTTCATGTTTTGATAACGCTTTAGTGTGTATTTAAGCTTTATCCAAAAATTTTTGAATTATTTTCAACGTTTCACAACATTTTAAAGTATTTTTTGTAAAATATACAACATGGACGACTTAGACAGAAATATATTGGCAGAGTTGTTAAAGGATTCCAAGATAAAGCTTCCAAAGTTGGCAAAAAAGCTTGGGGTTCCGAGTTCTACATTACACCATCGAATAAAGCAATTGGAATCTAAGGGGATAATAAAGAAATGGACTATTGAAGTAGATTATAAAAAACTGGGATATGGGATAAAGGCATTGGTGCTTGTGTTTGTGGATGTTGGAGAATTGAAAAGACTTGGGAGAACACAGGAAGATATAGCAAAGGAATTGAAAAGGGTTCCAAATATAGAACATGTTTTCATAATAACAGGAGATGCGGATCTATCATTTATTATAAGAGCTAAAGACATGGAATCTCTAAGGAAAATATTATTGGAGAGGGTTCAATCCATCCCGGGCATCCAAAAAACCAAAACCTTTATTTCCCTTAGCCCATAAATAAAACATGAAGTGGTTTACACCAGGGCCTGTAGAGGTTCCTAAGGAAGTGTTAAAAGAATCTAGAATGCTTTATCACAGAAGTCCTGAATTTCTAAAAATTTATCAAGAAACAAAGGATATGTTAAAGGAGTTAAGCGGTGCTGAAGAAATAGCTTTGTTGCCTGGAAGTGGAACAATCGGTATTGAAACATTGTTTGCCTACAGAAGGTCTCAATATGAAAGTTGTACAATATATACTAATGGATTGTTTGGAGATAGGTTGGTGGAACAGGCAAGAAGGTGGAAATTCTCCGAGATAGATATAGAAATGTTTCCTAGAGGGGAAGGCATGGTTGTGAATTTATCGAAGCATAAATGCGTGGCTGTTGTGGAAGGTGAAACAAGCACAGGAACCTTAAACATGGTTCAAGGAACGAGCCCTGGAGCAATAATAGATGCTGTTTCTAGCTTTCCTCTGACAAATCCTCCTTTGCCTTTTGCCACATCTTCTCAGAAGTTTTTAGCAGCACCTCCTGGAGTTTCCATAGTAGCCTATGATGAATTAGAAGGCGATGTTCCTTTATATATGGATTTAAGCAATTTGAAGGAGCAACCTTTTACAACACCCCCAGTAACTGTGATAACTGCTTTGCATAAGAGTCTGCAATTATTATCCGAAGAAGGAATAGCCCAATTTAGGCAAAGGCATTATGAAGCCTCCAATTATGTAAGAAAACGTTTAGCAGAGATAGGATATGAAGTTCCATCTACAATGCCCCACCCCGGAATTACCCTATTCTTATTGGAATCTAAGGAAAAAAGGGATCAATTGTTGGAGTTTTTGAAAGGCAAGGGTTATTTAATAGCAGGTGGAAAGGGTGTGTTTGAAGGAAGAGAAGCAAGAATAGGTCACATGGGGTTCTTCAAAAAAGAGGACCTTGAAACTCTTCTAGATTTGATTGAAGAATTTGCCAAGCATCATTGAGGATTTTGTTGTGGTCTGCTGCCAGTTCCATTTTTAGTGCCTCCTCTATTGGAACCCATTTTACTTCTTCGGCATCTGTACTCGGTTTAGCATCTGTGTTTAAGGCCTTTGCTATAAAAGCAACAGCTACCACTTTCCTAGGGTCTCTATTTGGGTCTGAATAAACTCCAATCAATTTCAACAGTTTGATATCTAAAGAGGTTTCCTCTTTTGCTTCTCTTATTGCACATTGTTCTATTGTTTCATCAGGTTCTAAGCGGCCACCGGGCAAAGCCCACATTCCTTTAAAGGGCTCATTTTTCCTTTTAATCAAAAGAACATAATGTTCGTCAAAGATAACTAAATCGGCTGCTATAGGCCTACACTCCATATTCTCTAATAGAACAATAATGTTTTAAACACAATTCCTAACATAAATACCCCTATGACAAAATATGTGGTTGTTTTAGGGTCGATAATGTCTGGTTTGGGAAAGGGAATTTTAACATCTTCTTTGTTGAAAATTCTAAGCAACAGAGGATTGAAAACATTACCGTTGAAGTTTGATGGTTATTTAAATGTAGATTGTGGAACAATGAACCCTTATAGACATGGAGAAGTTTTTGTTCTAAAGGATGGAACAGAGGTTGATATGGATTTTGGGAACTATGAAAGGTTTTTGGGAAAGGATTTAACGGGTGAAAGCTCTTTAACAGGAGGTAAAATTTTCAAAACTATTATAGAAAAGGAAAGGCGAGGGGACTTTTTAGGAGAAGATGTTCAATTTATCCCCCATGTAACCGATTTAATAAAAGAACATGTTAAGAAATATGGAAAGGGTTTGGATGTTTTGTTAATTGAGGTTGGTGGAACAGTTGGAGATATAGAGAATTCTTATTTTATAGAAGCAATGAGGCAGCTTTCTTTGGAAGAAGATGTTTTATTCCTTCAATTGAGCTATTTACCCGAGGTTAATGGAGAACTAAAAACAAAACCAACACAACATTCCAATAAACTAATACAAAGCTATGGGATAAAACCTTCCATTATTGTATTAAGAGCATCTAAACCCCCTTCTAAATCCCAGATAGAAAAGATTTCCCTTTATACTAATGTGAAACCTTCTGATATTTTTTATGATCCCAAAGTTAAATCAATTTATGAGCTTCCCTTAGTTTTGGAAAAGCAAGGCATTTTCAAAGCAATTGCCCAAAAGCTTGGATTGAAAGAAAGGAAAAAACCAAATTGGGAACGATGGAAAAAATTGTTGAAAAATCTTGAAAGTCCCAAATATAAAACAAACATAGCGATTATTGGGAAATACGTGGAAAATCCAGATGCTTATGCGAGCGTTAAAGAAGCTTTGGTACATGCAGGAGCTTGGCTTTCCACAGAGGTTAATATAGAATTTGTGGATAGCGAAAGCTATGGAACATTGGACAAATATGATGGAATAATAATAGCAGGAGGCTTTGGAAAAAGAGGAATAGAAGGTAAAATAAAGGCAATAAAAGAGGCTAGGGAAAAAGGAAAACCTTTATTGGGCATTTGCTTGGGAATGCAATTGATGGTAGTAGAATGGGCAAGGAATGTATTAAAATGGAGAGGGGCACATTCTACAGAATTTAACCCAAAAACAAAATATCCTGTTGTAGATATTCTACCAGAGCAAAAATCTATCGTGAAAAAGGGCGCAACAATGAGATTAGGAGAATATGTAATGGAAATTAAGAAGGGCACATTGCTTTATAATATTTATAAAAAAGATAGAGTAGGGGAAAGGCACAGACATAGATATGAAATAAATCCCAAATATATTAAAGAATTGGAAAAATCTGGGTTGAGATTTTCTGCCTTTTATAAAGATATTCCAGAAGCTGTTGAATACCCTTCAGGAAAAGGAATTGGATTGCAGGCCCATCCAGAATTAACAAGTAAATTCGAAAAGCCATCTAAGGTGTTCTTATGGCTGGTGAAAGAAGCAAGGTCCAAGAAGTAATTGAAAAAATAGATAGGATATTGTTTGTTCCACAGCAATATAAACATTTAGCATATGAGGAAATGGCCTTGCCTTTTATGAATGAAAGCACTGTAACAGCTCCAGGGGTTGTTAAGGAAATGATTGAAATGTTAGATGTTAAAGATAATCATAAAGTGCTTGAAATAGGCACAGGGACAGGCTATAGCACTTGTGTATTGTCAAAATTAGCTAAAGAAGTTATTTCAATTGAAATAGACCCGGATGTGGCAAAAAAGGCAATGGAACATTTGGAAAAATGCGGTGCTTCCAATGCTAAAGTTATAATAGGAGATGGTTCCAAAGGTTATAAAGAGGAAGCACCTTATGATAGGATATTGGTAAATGCTGCCGCTCCTTTTGTTCCACAACCCTTATTGGAACAGCTTAAAGAGGATGGCTTGTTAGTAATGCCTTTGGGGAACTATCCTCAAAGACTAGTTGCTGTGAATAAGAAGGGAGAGGTCATAAAAGAAGGTTTAGAAGTGGTGTTTGTTCCATTAAAAATCCAATAAGGTTTTTTGGTGTTTCAAAAGAAAGCTCCTTTTTACATAGTGTTTCACATCCAACGTTAGCTTTTGAGATAGGAAAATTAAAAGAGATGATAAATCATCAAAAAGTATTGGAGGCTTGGAAAGGGCCTTTGAAACAGATTCTCTAACCTGCCACACTCCAACTGGTATCCTATAACCTTCGTCAACCTCCCTAATAACAACAACCTTTGCCTGTCTTTTCCTTCCATATAAATGCTTGGTTACGCTGTATTTAGAAGCGTAATAACCGCCTGCTTGGGACTCTGCATATTTGGTTCTTCCCCTTAAGTCCTCTCTTTCATATGTTATCAAATAACCGAATTGGGCACCCCATGTTGTTTTAGGAGCCCATGCTTCAAAGTTTTCAAATTCCCATGAGCCAGGCATTAGAATAACCCAAAAGCTATTGTGCAAAAAGTTATGGTGGTAAAGCTCTACTTGTGAGATCTCTGGATAGTCTCTTATTTTAGAGATATAAACTTTAGATAAAGTGTCATCGGTGGCTGTAATAGCCCAGCGTGTTGGAACCATCTTTTTCTTGGCACCTAAGACACCTGCGCTTAATAAACCTGAAAGATAATAGGGATCAAAATGGAACAATTCCCTTAAAGCTATTTGAGCATTTATTCTTTCATTATAGAGAGAATAGACTTTCTTAGGAATTTTAGGGTTTTCTAATTCTACAAGCTTTTTCAAAGGAGCGGAAGGTCCCAAAGGTGTGAAATAAGGAGAGAACTCTAAAAGGGGTTTGGGAGGAGCCTTTAGTTCCATCTCAAATTCTATCGGTTTATAGGACATTGAGAGAAATGTAAAGGTTTCCTTGGGTTGTGAAACATTGCCTTTAGTTTTTCCCATCGTTTGTTTCAAAGTATTTAGAATGATTTGATTATAGTCCCAAGAGAGCATCTCTGGAGGTTTCACAGGTTTTTCCACAGATATGGAACCTATATTTACATAAGGATAAGTGGAACCTATGAAAACACCACCTGTTTCACCACGCACATAGGGTTTCAAATCTAAATGTTTCACCAGCTTTTGAGCTTCTTTATATAAAAGGGAACTTTTTAACCAGCGCCTATGCCTAGCAATATCTATAGGGCCCCTAACCATCTTTAAATAATTTTTCTATTGTTCTGGAATATCTTTTTATGATTTGTTTCTTCCCACCATGTCCATAACCGTCCAATATCTTTGTTTTCTCTGAAAACAGGTTCAAAAATTGTTTCACATCCTCAAAAGGCACAATTGGGTCGTCCTTGCTGTGGAACAAGAGGAACTTTTTGCCTTTAAGCTTTTCTGGGTTTATGGAAAATTCTACAGGTTCTCCTAAGCGATAGGCGCTTCCGAAGCATTCTTTTATGTATTTGTAATGTTCCCTTATCTCTTTTTTTGTTAGTTTCCAAGGGGCTGCTATTGAAACAGCTTTATCCACAATGTTTTCACCCAAAAGATACAATGAGATCATACCTCCAAAAGAATGCCCCATTGCCATTATATTGTTAAAAGAAAATTGAAATATTTCACCACTATAACAATCTTTTAGCTTTTTAATTTTAGGCAATTGAAACAGTTGTTTCAACAAAGATTTATCAAAGGTTCCTTTGCTTTCCCATGTTCCCGGGTACCTGGGATAGAAAACAGTTGCTTTAAACCTTTGAGAAAGGTAAAACAAAAATGAAGAATCGCAAGGAAC